>JBNMNI010000009.1:0-13947 GCA_051275375.1 Maricaulis sp.
GCAGCAGACAAACTCACTGGAGACGGTTCATGAATGACGTGATTATGCTGCTCGGTGCGAATTTCATCATGCTGATCGGCGTGATGCTCGTGCTCTGGGCAGTCAGCATTCCGTTGAAGGATGTGAGTTTCATCGATTCCTTCTGGGCGTTCGGCTTCATTCTCGTGGCCGGATTGAGCTTTGTCCTGACCCCCGACGGCGCCGCTGATCGCCGCATCCTTCTGCTCGTCCTGACCCTTGTCTGGGGTCTGCGCCTGGGCGGGTATCTGTTCTGGCGCTGGCGCAAGGAGGGTCCCGACAAACGCTATCTTGCCCTGCTCAAGCACGCCAAGCCGGGGACCGAACACTGGCACAGCTTCAAATATGTTTTCATGATGCAGGCCGTCCTGCTCTGGGTTGTCTCGCTGCCGGTACAGCTGGGCCAGATCGCGCCCTCGCCGGCGGAGCTTGGCCAGCTGGCTTTCGCCGGGGCCGCCCTCGCCGTGATCGGCATCTTTTTCGAAAGCGTTGGCGACTGGCAGATGGCACGCTTCAAGGCCGACCCGCAAAGCGCCGGCAAGGTGATGGACAAGGGCCTGTGGCGCTATACGCGGCACCCGAATTACTTTGGTGATGCCTGCGTCTGGTGGGGCCTCTATCTGATCGCTGCCGAGACCCGGCCCGGCTGGGCCGCCATTCTCGGTCCGATCGTGCTGACAGCCCTGCTGGTGAAATGGAGCGGCGCAGCCCTGCTGGAACGCCGGCTGAAGCGCTCCCGTCCCGATTATGACGCCTATATCGCCCGCACCAGCGGCTTTATTCCGATGCCACCGAAGTCCGGAGACCTTTCCTGATGAGCACTGTCAAGATCAACACCGTCCCGCACACCGAGCCCGATGCCCGCCACCCCTATATGTCGGGCGCCTGGACGCCGAATTTCGACGAATATGATGCCGACAAGATGGAGGTCATCGGCGAGATCCCGACCGATATCGACGGCGTCTATGTGCGCAATACGGAAAACCCGGTGCATGGTTCGATCGGGCTCTACCACCCCTTCGATGGCGACGGGATGATCCATTCGATCTCCTTTCGCGACGGCCAGGCCGCCTATCATAACCGGTTCGTGCGCACCAAGGCCTTCGCGGCCGAGGCTGAGGCCGGCAAGGCGCTCTGGGCCGGCATTGCCGAGGATCCCCGCCTGTCGACCCGGCCGGGCTGGGGCGCGCATGGCTCGGTGAAGGACAGCTCCTCCACCGATGTGGTGGTCCATGCCGGCAAGATCCTGTCGACCTTCTACCAGTGCGGCGAGGGCTATCGGCTCGACCCCTATACGCTGGAACAATTCGGCACCGAGAGCTGGGTTCCGATCGACGGCATTTCCGCCCATCCCAAACTCGACGAACAGACCGGCGAATTACTGTTCTTCAACTACTCCACCCATGCGCCCTACATGCATTACGGCGTCGTCGGGCCGGACAACAAGCTCAAGCATTACATCCCGATCCCGCTGCCCGGGCCGCGCCTGCCGCACGACATGGCCTTCACGAAGAATTATTCGATCTTCGCCGATATGCCGCTGTTCTGGGACCCGGTCGCGCTGGAAAAGGGGCGCCACGCGACGCGCTTCCATCGCGATATGCCGACCCGTTTCGCGATCGTGCCGCGCTATGGCTCGCCCGACCAGATCAAATGGTTCGAGGCCGATCCGACCTATGTCCTGCACTGGATGAATGCCTATGAAGAGGGCGATGACGTTGTCCTCGACGGCTATTTCCAGGAACAGCCAATGCCCGGCGCGCTCGACGTCAATCACCCCGATCCACGGATGGGGCATTTGATGGCCTATCTCGACGAGCAATGCTTCAAGCCGAAACTCCATCGCTGGCGCTTCAACATGAAAACCGGCGTCTGTACGGAAGGTCATCTCGATGACCGGATCCTTGAATTCGGCAGCTTCAATCAGGAGCGCGCCGGCACCCGGGCCCGCTATGCCTATTCCACGACCACCAAGCCGGGCTGGTTCCTGTTCACCGGAGCCGTCAAACACGATCTCGAGACGGGCCAGTCGCAAAGCCTGTCCTTCGGCGAGGGGCGTTTCGGCAGCGAATCGCCGTTTGCGCCGCGGGTCGGTGCGACCGATGAAGATGACGGCTATCTCGTCTCCTTCATCACCGACATGAATGAGAACCGGTCGGAATGCGTGCTGATCGACTGCAAGAATTTCGAAGCCGGTCCGGTCTGCCGCATCATCCTGCCGCACCGGATTTCCAGTGGCACCCATGCGGCCTGGGCCGATGGTCCGCGTCTGCGCGCCGCCCAAGCCGCCTGATTTTCAGAAAAGAGCACCGCTTATGAACATCCAGCCCAATACCGTCGAGACCCTGCTCGCCAAGCAGGACATTCACGACGCGCTCACGCGCTATGCCCGCGGCGTCGACCGCGCCGACGGGGAATTGCTGAAATCCTGCTATCACAGCGACGCGATCGAGGAGCACGGCAATACATATACCGGCCCGGCCCATGCCTATGTCGACGGCGCCGTCGAGCGCATGGGCAAGCTCAAGCATCCGATGGCGCACTATCTGTGCAATACGCATGTCGATCTCGATCTCGAGGCCGGCATCGCCTATGTCGAATCCTACCTTTTGACCTTTGCGCGCTTCGATAACCGTGCCGGCGAGCCCAATGACACGCTGACCGGTGGCCGGATCGTCGATCGTTTCGAACGCCGCGAAGGCGCCTGGAAAATCGCCCACCGCAAAATGGCCTTCGACTGGAATCGCGACGCGCCCTCGAACGAAACCTGGTGCCTGGGCATGTTCAAACCGGACGCACCCGGCATGATCATGGGCCAGCGCGGCACCGGCGATTTATCCTATAAACGCTTCTGAGGGCCTGCCCTGTCCCGCGCTGAACGGTCTGCAGAGCGGGCGCGGGGCCAGCAGGGCCTGTCCATTGCGGCCTTCCGGGCAAGCCGGCACGTCGCCGCGAATGCACAGGTCCGCAGGATCCAGCGTCAGATCGACGGATCGGCGTCACCGTCACGTTCGCCGCTCCGGCGTACATCGCCCACGTCCAGAATCGGGGACGCGTCGACATCTTCCGCGCTCATCAATTCCGCAAGTCGCTGCAGCGAGGCGATCAGCATTTGCTGCTCCCAATCGGCAAGCTCTCCGAACGACTTCAGGAATCCCGATTGAAGCGCTGGCGGCGCGCTGGCTAGGCATTGCCGGCCTGCATCGTTGATCTCGACGAAGACGCTGCGGCGATCAGTCTGGCTGCGTTGCCGCGAAATCAGGGCGAGGTGTTCGAGCCGGTCGAGGATAACCGTCACGGTCGGCTGGCTGAGCGAGACCTCCCGCGCGATCACGCCCGGCGTCACCGGTCCCTTCTGAGCGAGCGTCTGTAAGACGACCCGCTGCGAGGATGTCAGCCCGCTGGCTTTCATCAGTTTTTTTGAATGGAGATCGACCGCCCGCACAATCCGGCGAACCGCGATCAGCACATTATCCTGCCTGTCCATTTGATGCCCCGGTTACCACTTGCCGCCCGATATCACGCCTGACCCTATTCCACGACCCTGATATGAAATTGAATCTTTAGACAATAAAATTTTTCTTGGATCTCGACCGCATCTGACCCGGGCCTGATCCCTAGAAATATTAGTGACCGATTTGCAACAAATCGCTTATGTAACTGTAATACTCAGGTATAAACACGCCCCACTCGGCCACGGATACCGAGTCATGGACCAAGTTGGTATTTAGATGTCTATCTACTTATAGCCATCGGACACTTCATCGCCTACACACCCTGCGACTAATGAAAATCCATCCGGACAATGAAAACTTGAGGTATCCAAAAGTTATGCTGAAAAAGCGCGCACTAGCGACAACGATTCTTTCATCCGCCCTCTTGGCAGCTGTTGCGACCGGCATTGCCGCCGCGCAAGTGGAAACCATCACAGTGACCGCCACGAAGCGGGAAGCCAGCACCCAGACGATCCCGATTGCGGTCAACGCCATGAGCGAACGCACGCTCGAAGAACTCCGTGTCAATGTCTTCACCGACTACCTGCAGCAACTTCCCGGCGTAACCGCCGGCGGCTCCGGTCCCGGCCAGGCGACAATCTATATTCGCGGCCTGGCATCGACGACACCCAATCTCACAACCGCCGGCGTGGCCGGACTTGCCCCGAATGTCGCCTTCTATCTCGATGAGCAGCCGCTGGGTCAGCCCGGGCGCAATCTTGACGTCTATGCTGCCGACATCAATCGCGTCGAAGTCCTGCCCGGCCCGCAAGGCACACTCTATGGTGCCAGCTCACAGGCCGGCACGGTCCGCCTGATCACCAATGAACCCGTCATCGGCGAGTTCGAGGCAACGGCCAGCTTTGGAATGTCATTCACCGAGGGCGGTGAAATGAGCAATAATGTCGAAGCCGTCATCAACCTGCCGGTCTCCGAGAACTTTGCCCTGCGCGGCGTGGTCTATGTCGACAGCCAGGGTGGCTATATCGACAATGTCGCCGGCACGCGCTCGGTGAGCGAAAGTGCCCGCTTCCGTGCCGAAGGAACAATGCGCTCCAACGGCGTCCCGGTGAATTTGGCCCGTAGCGGCAGCCAGGCCGGATCCGACCTGTCAGGCGTCACCTTCCTTGATGCGGACAATGCCGCCCTTGTCGAAGACGATTTCAATGACACGCTCTATCAGGGCTTCCGCCTCAGCGGCCTGTGGGACATCAATCCCGATTTCAGCCTGCGCGTAACCCACAGCCAGCAAAACCTCGAAAGCGATGGCGTCTTCTTCTCCGACCCGACGCTCGGCGATCTGGAAATCCAGCGCTATGAGCAGGACACGATGGAAGATGCCTTCCAGAACACGGCCTGGACGCTGGAAGGCCGCCTCGGCATGCTCGAAGCGGTTTATACCGGCGCCTATACCGACCGTCAGACCGATCAGCGGGTCGATTATTCCGATTATCTCTTCGTCGCGGAATATCTGCCTTACTACATCTGTGACGCCACGGTTTCCTATCCCTCCGGTGGCGCTGCCCCGGCGGGCACCTGCCAGGCGCCGAACCTGTTCGTGAATTCGACGACCGATACGACGGTCTTCACGCAAGAGCTTCGCTTCAACACGCCGGAAGATCGCCGTTTCCGCGCCACCTTTGGCGGGTTCTACAGCGAGACTGAACTGGCCGAGCGCAATGACTTCACCTATCCCGGCTCGGTCGATGCCGTCTTGTTCGGCCAGACCGGCTTTTCGGACAATTACCCGTTCATGACGGGCTATACCTCCGATGCGGGTCCTTTCCCGGCTGGCGTCATCTTCCGCAATGATGTCCTGAGAACCGATACCCAGTCCGGCATTTTCGGAGAGGCGAGCTTCGATCTCAATGACGAGTTCTCGATCACGGTCGGAACGCGCTATTATGATGTCGCAGTGGATCTTGAGGGCAGTGCCAACTCATCCTTCTGCAACGGCTTCCAGGCCGACTCCAATTCCTACGGGACGGACATTTCCGACCTGTATAATGGAGACGGCGCCGTGACCTTCCGCGGCACATGCGACCCGGCAGCCCAGATCACCTATACCGATCCGAATACGCCGGGCATTCCGGATTCGGTTGCAGCCGCGCTTGCCGCTCCCGATGAGGCCCGCACGGAAGGCTTCATCTTCAAGGCAACCGGTCAGTGGACGCCGCGCGATGGCATCCTGTTCTATGCGACCTATTCGGAAGGCTTCCGTCCCGGCCTGCTCAACCGCCCCGGCGGCGCTGCCGGCCCGAACGGTTTCACCGTTCCCTTCGCGCTCGAAAGCGATGTGGTGACGAATTATGAACTGGGCTGGAAGCTGGACCTGATGAATGATCAGCTGCGGTTCAACGGTAATGCCTTCTTCGTCGATGTCGAAAATCTGCAGACCACGATTTTTGACCCGTCCATCACCAATCTCTTCTTCTCGGACAATGCGGCCAATGCCGAGATCCGTGGCTTTGAGGGCGATGTCACCTGGGCGCCGATGGATATGCCGGGTCTCACGGTCACCGGGGCGTTCTCCGTCCTCGACACCGAGATCACGGAAGTCCTGACACCGACCGACGATGTGCTGGTCGGTTCGGAACTGGCCTTCGCGCCAAACTTCCAGGGCAATATCCGGGCTCGTTACGAGTGGGATCTGGACAATGGCTTGCGCGCACACGTCATGCCGCAGATCGTTGTCTCCGGTGATTCCGTCAGTGACGTGATCGAGATCAACAAGGTGGCCCTGGATGGTTATACCATGGCCAGTTTCTCGACCGGTCTGACCAGCGACAGCTGGAGCATCGAGGCTTTCGTCAACAATCTGACCGACGAACGCGCTCAATTGAGCAATAACTTCGTCTATGACCGCGAGCGGGTCAGCGTTGCGCGTCCCCGGACATGGGGCATGCGGGTGCGGATTCAGTACTGATCCCGCCTTTGGCTGAACTCAGCTGCTAAACAAGATGGGCGCGCCGCAAATTTGCGGTGCGCCCAGCTTCGTAACAGGAAATCCATTTGCCCGACCTCGACCAAACCCAACCCGATCTGTTGCAAGCTGCACAGTCCCGCATGTATGCGGGCGAGTTTGACGAGGCCGTCACGCTACTCGACCAGGCCCTGCTCTCCGATCCGGACTCGATCGATGCGCGCTATATGCGTGCTGTCTGCCACCGCTATCTCAAAGCCATGCCGGCGGCGCTGGCCGATCTTGTCGCACTCAAGCAAAGAGTGCCCGATTTTGGCCGGGCCTATCAGGAAGAAGGCCATCTGCATCGCGATGCCGGGAATATGGAACGCGCGCTTCTGGCGTATCAGCGCGCCTGCCAGTTCAATCCCGCCCTGCTCGCGAGCTGGAAATCACAGGCGGCCGCATTGCGCGCGCTGGGACGCGCCGCCGAGGCCGACCAGATCGACGCCCAGGCGCTGCGGCTTGAAAGCCTGCCCGGCGATCTCGTTGCCATCACCCACCTGCTCTATGAAGGCAAGCTTCTGAAAGCCGAGCAGCTTTGCCGCGCCTACATGCAGAAGCACCCGCGTGACATTGAAGGCATGCGTCTGCTGGCCGAGATCGGCAAGCGGTTCGGCGTGCTGGAAGATGCCGACTTCCTGCTCGAAACCGCGCTGGAACTTGACCCCGACAATATCCAGCTGCGGCTGGACTTCATCGATGTGCTGCGCAAGCGCCAGAAATTCGAGGCCGCACTGACGCAGGCGCGCATCCTGTATGATCGCGAACCAAACAATCCCCTCTTCCAGTCCCATCTCGCCGTTGAATCCATGCAGACCGGTGATTTCGACCGGGCGCTGGCGCTGTTCGAGACCATATTGGAAGTCTTGCCCGATGATGCGGCAACGCTGACCTCGCGCGGCCATGCCCTGAAAACCCTCGGCGAGCAGGATCGGGCAGTCGCCTCCTACCAGGCAGCCACCCGGGTCAGGGGCGATCATGGCGATGCCTGGTATGCGCTCGCCAATCTGAAGACCTACAGTTTTTCCGATGACGAGCTGGCCAGACTGCGAACGCAGGAGGCCGGAACCGATCTCGGTTTCCAGGACCGGATCCATCTCTGCTTCGCCCTCGGCAAGGCATTGGAAGACCGCAGCGACTATGCCAGCTCCTTTGAATATTATGAGCGCGGCAATGATCTCAAACGCGTCCAGACCCGCTATAAATCAGATCAGATGGAAGAGGAACTGGCGGCCCAGGCCAGCGTCTGCACGGCCGAACTGTTTGAAAAACAGGCCGGCAAGGGCTGCCCCGCGCCCGACCCGATCTTCATCGTCGGCCTGCCGCGGGCCGGCTCGACCCTGATCGAACAGATCCTGGCCTCCCACAGCCAGGTTGATGGCACGCTGGAACTTCCCAATATCCTGGCCCTGTCCCAGCGGCTGCGCGGACGCAAGCGCGTCAGCGACCAGACCGTCTATCCGCGCATTCTGCATGATCTCGATGCCGCCCGGCTGAGCGAGCTTGGCGAGGATTATATCGAGAACACCCGCATCCATCGCCAGGGCGCAGCCTTTTTCACCGATAAAATGCCGAATAATTTTCGCCATATCGGCCTGATCAAGCTGATCCTGCCGAATGCGAAAATCATCGATGCGCGCCGCGGCGCCATGGCCTGCTGTTTTTCCGGCTTCAAACAATTATTCGCCGAAGGCCAGGAATTCACCTACGGGCTCGAGGAAGTCGGCCGCTATTACAAGGGCTATACCCGGCTGATGGACCATTGGGACGCCGTATTGCCCGGCCAGATCCTGCGGGTGCATCACGAGGATGTCGTCGAGGATGTCGAAGCCCAGGTGCGGCGCATCCTCGAATTCTGCGGTCTGCCCTTCGAGCCCGCCTGCCTCGATTTTCACAACACGAAACGCGCCGTGCGCACCGCTTCTTCCGAGCAGGTGCGCCGGCCGATCTACAAGGACGGCGTCGACCAATGGCGCCATTTCGAACCCTGGCTGGCTCCTTTGAAAGAAGCGCTGGGACCTGAACTGGCCAAAGTCTGAGGAGACAGGATGCCCCGGAAATTTTACAGAACGTCGCACAAGACCGGCGAAGACAATGTCGAAGTGCTTGGGCTGGACGTTCATAATCCGGTGTTCTTCATCGCGGCCGTGCTCGTCGTCACCTTCATCGGTCTGACGCTGGCATTTCCACAATCGGCATCCAGCGTCCTGCTCGCTGCGCGCGCCTGGGTGCTGCAGACCTTTGACTGGCTGTTTGTCTCGACAGTGAACATCGTCTTCCTGTTCGCGATGTTCGTGATGATCTCGCCGCTCGGCCGCCTGCGCATTGGCGGGCGCGAGGCGCGGCCGGACTTCTCGACCGGGTCCTGGCTCGCCATGCTGTTCTCGGCGGGTATCGGCATCGGCCTGATGTTCTATGGCGCGGCCGAGCCGCTTGCCTATTATACTGGCTGGTTCGGCACCCCGCTCGGGGTCGAGCCCGGCACACCGGCGGCACATGATCTGGCGCTGAGCGCGACCATGTTTCACTGGGGTCTCAATGCCTGGGCGATCTACGCCATCATGGGTCTCGCCCTGGCCTATTTCACCTTCTCCAAGGGATTGCCCCTGACCGTACGCTCGGCCTTCTATCCGATCCTCGGCGACCGGATCTGGGGCTGGCCGGGACATATCATCGACCTTCTGGCGGTGATCGCGACCCTGTTCGGCCTGGCCACCTCCCTCGGGCTCGGAGCGCAGCAGATCTCCAGCGGCCTGCACTATCTGTTCGACATGGAAGCGGGCATCGGCCTGCAGGTCGGGATTATCGCCTTCATCACCGGCATCGCCATCGTCTCGGTGGTCCGCGGCCTTGATGGCGGTGTCAAAGTCCTCTCCAACATCAATATGGCGATGGCGGCCCTCTTCCTGCTCTTCGTCTTCACCGTCGGTCCGACGCTGGTGATCCTCACCGGCTTCTGGGACAATACCGTCAATTATGTCCGCGATTTCCTGCCGCTCTCGACCTGGATCGGGCGCGAGGATACGGAATGGTTCCATGGCTGGACCATTTTCTACTGGGCCTGGTGGATTTCCTGGTCGCCCTTTGTCGGCATGTTCATCGCCCGCATCTCGAAGGGCCGCACCGTGCGGGAATTCCTGTTCTCGGTGATTTTCATCCCGCTGATCATCACCGTCGTCTGGTTCACGACCTTCGGCGAGATCGCACTCTTGCAGGCGGAAACCGGCGTTGGCGAACTGGCCAATGGCATCGACCAGGTCTCGCTGGTCCTGTTCGAAATGCTCGAAAACCTGCCCTTCGACCAGATCGCCTCGATGATGGCGGTCATCCTGGTCCTGATTTTCTTCGTGACATCCTCGGACTCCGGCTCGCTGGTCGTCGACAGCATCACGGCCGGCGGCAAGCTGCAGGCGCCGATCCCGCAGCGCGTCTTCTGGGCCTCGATGGAGGGACTGATCGCGATTGTCCTGCTCTATGGCGGCGGGGCGCAGGCTCTGCAGGCGCTGCAGGCCGGCACGATTGCCGTCGGCCTGCCCTTCACCATCGTGCTGCTGGTCTGTTGCTACAGCCTCTGGAAAGGCCTCTCAGCGGATTCAAAAACCCTGCGCAAGCTCGAACGCGAGGAAGCTGCCGCCAAACCCGTCAAGGCCGTGTGATGGCGGCTCCGCTCCAGCGCCGGGCGGCCTAGCGGGAGGCCTTCACCGCCGCTTCCAGCTGATCCAGCCCCTCGTCGAGCGTGTCGAAACCGATCGTCAACGGCGCCAGGAAGCGGATGACATTGCCGCGCACGCCGCAGGACAGCAGCAACAGACCGCGCTGACGCGCCTCGGCGACAATGCGCGCCGTCCGCCCCGGATCGGGGCGGGCGGCATCGCCATCCTCGACCAGCTCGATCGCCGTCATGGCGCCGAGCGTGCGCACATCGCCAATCCCGGTATCGGACTGCCGGATCGCCTGGCAGCGGCGCACAATGCGGTCCCCGATCTCGATTGCCCGCTCGCACAGGCCTTCCTCGGCGATCACGTCGAGCACGGCCAGACCGGCGGCACAGCCCAGCGGCGAACCGCCATAGGTGCCGCCCAGACCGCCGGGTGCCGGCGCATCCATGATTTCCGCCTTGCCGATGACGCCGGAGATCGGGAAACCGCCGGCCATCGCCTTGGCAATCGTCATCAGATCCGGCTCGATATCGGCATAATCGGTGGCAAACATGCGGCCCGTGCGGGCAAAACCGGTCTGGATCTCGTCGACGATCAACAACATGCCGTGCTCGTCACAGATCGCGCGCAGCGCCTGCATGAAAGCCGGCGAGGCGGCATAGAACCCACCCTCGCCCTGTACCGGCTCGATGATGATCGCGGCGACGCGGGCAGGCTCGACATCGGCCTTGAATAATTGCTGCAGCGCCTTGAGCGAATCCGCCTCTGCAATCCCGATATAGGGCGCCGGAAACGGCACGTGGAAGACTTCCCCGGGGAAAGGCCCGAAACCCAGCTTGTAGGGCGCGACCTTGCCGGTCAGCGCCATGCCCATCATCGTGCGGCCATGGAAACCGCCGGCAAAGGCGATGATGGCCGGCCGGCCGGTCGCGGCGCGGGCAATCTTGACCGCATTCTCGACCGCTTCGGCGCCCGTGCTCAGAAAGATCGTCTTCTTCGGGCTCGGCCCCGGGGCCAGCTCATTGAGCCGTTCGGCCAGCCGCACATAGCTCTCATAGGGCGTGACCTGAAAGCAGACATGGGAGAAATTATCCAGCTGGGCCGCGACCGCAGCCTTCACCCTGGGATGATTATGGCCGGTATTGGTGACCGCGATCCCGGCCGCGAAATCGATATAACGATGGCCTTCGACATCCCAGATCTCGGCATTGAGGGCGCGCTTGGCGAAAACCGGATGCATGACGCCGACACCGCGCGGCGTTGCCGCCTGACGTTCAGCCCAGAGCGTGGAATTTGTCATTGTCTCAACCGCCCCGGCACTCAAGCCGAGAGCCCTCCCATCAACATGTATTTGGTTTCCAGATAGTCATCGAGCCCATGGCGCGAGCCTTCACGGCCGAAGCCCGATTGCTTGACGCCGCCAAACGGCGCGGCCGCCGATGACAGAATGCCCTCATTGATCCCGACCATGCCGTATTCCAGCGCCTCGCCGACGCGCCAGGCGCGGCCAAGATCTGTGGTGAAGAGATAGGCGGCCAGCCCGTAAATCGTGTCATTGGCCATGGCGATCGCCTCGGCCTCGGTTTCGAAGCGGATCAGCGGCGCCACCGGCCCGAAGATTTCCTCCTGCGCCACCGCCATGTCCGGCGTCACATTCTCGATCACCGTCGGCTGGTAGAACAGCTCGCCCGCGGCATGCCTGGCTCCGCCGGTGAGCACTTTCGCCCCGGCAGCGCGGGCGGCGGCGACCAGGCGTTCGGTCTTGGCCAGCCCGGCCTCATTGATCAGCGGACCGACTTCACAGCCGGCCATCTCGCCATCGCCGACCTTCAGCGCCGCGACGCGTGCGGCCAGACGCCGGGCGAATTCCGGCATGATCCCCGCCTGCACGAACATGCGATTGGCGCAGACGCAGGTCTGGCCGGCATTGCGGAATTTCGACGCCATCGCCCCCTCGATCGCCGCATCCAGATCGGCATCATCGAACACGATGAAGGGCGCATTGCCGCCCAGCTCCATCGAGGCCTTCTTCACCGTCGCGGCCGATTGTTCCAGCAGCTTGCGGCCGACAGCGGTCGAGCCGGTAAAGGTGATCTTGCGTACATCCGGGCTCGCGGTCAGCTCGCCGCCAATCTCGGCCGCGCGCGTCGAGGTGACGATATTGAACACGCCGGCCGGCACGCCGGCCTCCTCACCCAGCCTGGCCGCGATCAGCGCGGACAGCGGTGTCTCGGCGGCGGGCTTGGCAACCATGGTGCAACCGGCGGCGAGGGCGGCAGCGGCCTTGCGCATCAGCATCGCATTGGGGAAATTCCACGGCGTGATCGCGGCGCAGACCCCGACCGGCTGTTTGATCACCAGGATGCGGTTATTGCGCGACGCTGAAGGGATGATCTCGCCATAGATCCGCTTCGTCTCCTCGGCAAACCATTCCAGATAGGAGGCGCCATAGAGGATTTCGCCGCGCGCTTCGGTGAGCGGCTTGCCATTCTCGCGCGTCAGGATAAGCGCCAGTTCGTCGGCGCGCTCGACCATCAGATCGCGCCAGCGCCGCAGGATCGCACCGCGCTGCCCGGCCGGCAAAGCCGCCCAGCCTGGCTGTGCTGCCTTGGCGGCGGCGATGGCGGCGCGGGTCTCGGTCACGCCGCAATCGGCGACCGAGGCAATGACGGCACCGCTGGCCGGATTGGTAACGTCGAAGCGGCGCTCATCCGCCGCATCACACCAATGACCGTCAATATAGGCCTGGGTGGGGCAGGCCGGGCCTGGAGCCGACATGAGATATCCTCTCTCGATTGTGTGAGGCCAGTTTAGGCTTTCACTCCACTGGCGATAGGGCCAGTTACGGCCGGCGCGTCGAACCAGATCAGGCCCGGATCAGGCGTCTGTCAGGCGTCTATCAGGACGCGATTTTGATCGAGCATCCGCGCCGGCAACAACATCACCAGACCGCTCAATCCCAGCCCGATCAAGGCCAGATTGATCAATCCGGGAAAACCGCCATCGGTCGAAAGCGCCCAGCCGGCGACCATCGGACCGGAAGCAAGGCCAAGCTTGGAGATGAAACCGCCAAAGGCGGCCGCCTGGCCGGCCTTGTCGAACTCGGCCGTCATGCCGAGCAGATAGGCGATGACAAAGCCCCAGGTGATCCCGGTGCCGCAATTGGCGACCATATAGGCGATCGGATTGCCGCTATAATGGAAGATCGCGGTGCCCACCAAAGTCAGCGCAATCGCCGCCGCCAGCAGGCGGAAACGCCCGAAGCGCACGCCGCACACCATCACCAGGAAAGGCCCGGCCAGGGCGACCCAGGTGGCCAGGCCCAGCGCCAGCGAGACATAGCCGCGCTCGAGCCCGTAATCGAGGCCGAGCCGGATGATATAGGCGAGCAGGCCCATATTGGCGGCCTGGAACAGAAAGATTGCCAACAGGGTCAATAGCAGGGGCGTCCATTGCACCTTGCCCGCGGTCTTCGGGTCATGGATGCGGGCCGGATAGGCCGAGAGGAAGGGCAGCATGGCCAGGGTCGCGGCACTGAACAGGGCCAGTGCGATGAAGAGCGCCTGGGTGCCATAGAGCGGTGCCAGGGGCGGCAAGACCATCACGGCCAGCCCGCCAAGCCCGAATTGCACGAAGAGCAGCATGCCGAATGTGCGGTCCGGTGTGGCAGTGCGGGCAATGACAGCGAAACCGGTCCCGGTCAGCACGCCGCCGAACACGCCATGGACCAGGCGCACCGGAAACATGACGTCATAACGGGCAATGCTGATCGATCCGAGATCGATCGCGATCAGCACAATCAGACAGACCA
>JBNMNI010000010.1:0-13811 GCA_051275375.1 Maricaulis sp.
ATTCCAATTGCCGGTTGCGCCAAACCTGATCAGGCCGGACCGCCGCCATTATTGAAGCGGGCCCGGAAGGGTTCCATGAAGGCGTCCAGCGTATCAATGCCGGCAATGCGCGCCGCCAGATCCGAGAAGCGGACATTGCCGGGCGGCACATCATCATCGGTCAGGACTTCAAACGCTGCCGCGCCCTCGGTGATCGCCATCGCTTCGCCATACCGGCGCCCGATCCGGCCGGCAGCAGCGCGGTCTCCCGACATGGAATAGGCGATCGCGGCGCGCACAAGATCGGATTGTTCCGACTCAGTCAGCGGCGCGTCGTCGAGATAGCGATTGCCCAGAATTGTTTCCAGCCGGCGGCCGGTATTGGGCCAGTCGCGCTGGGCCCAGGCGACATCGGCACGCAGGCGCGCTGCGGCCGGCGACTGATCCTCGGCAATCAGTTCAAGCGCCTGTTCGTGACGGCCCAGCTCGGACAGGGCACGCGCCTCAAGCAGATAGCGTTCATCGACCAGCGCTTCGGGCAGGCCGGCCACGCGCGAGCTGCGGATCGTGTTGAGGGCATCCTCATAGCGATGATCCATCAGATAGATGACGGCCAGATCGGTCGCGACCCGGGCCCGCGCCGTCGGCTCGCGCAGGCGATAACTGCAATCAGCGCCCTCATTGATGCGGTGACAAACGACCTGGTGCTGCAGCAATTCGGACGCCGGCTCGAGCAGATCGAAAGCGATCAACCGGTCGGCGAGGCGGCGGATCATGCGGTCGCCATCCGAACCGATCGGCGCGAGATGCTGGTATTGATAGAAGATCGCGACGGCCTCGATCGGATCCATCCGGTCGGCCTCGCCATCGAGGAAGAGACGCCGGAAAATCGACACCATATCCTCGCCGATCCGGCGTCCGGCCTCGGTATCGGGAAAGCGCGATTGCGCCGTCGTCATGGTTTCCAGACCGCGCGCGAAACTGCCCGACTGCACATAGAGCTCGCCGAGCAGGCGCACGGTATCGAGCTCGATCGTATCGCCGCGCCAGCGGAAACGCAGGTTTTCCAGCGCGTCGATCGCCGCTTCCCGGGTGATGAGGCCCTCGGCGACCTGCACCCGGTAGAGCTCGTAGAGCGCATGCGACTCAAGTGGCGGCACACCGGACGAGGCCAGGCGTTCAAAGCGGCGGATCGCTTCGTCGACATTGCCGATTTCCGCCTCGATCCGCGCGGCCACATAGGCCGCATCCAGGCGCGTGGCATCGTCAGGCTCGCCCTCATCGACGCTGTAGAGATAATCCTGGGCTGCGGCCAGATCGCCCAGTTCAAGCGCCGCACGGGCCTGGGCAACGGAAAAGCGCGCCTGCCATTCCGGCGGATACAGGCTGGCGACCGGCTGGCCTGCGAGCAGACGCCGGCGGGCCTCCGGCCAGCGTTCCAGGCCGACCGCAATCATGCCACGCCACAGATCCGCCGCCGGATCGACCAGCAGGCTTGGATCGGCGAGATAGTCTGCGGCATCATTGAGCCGGTACATCCGGTAGGAGGCCACTGCCTGAAGGGAGCGGACATGGGAATCCGTCGCCAGTTGCGGTTCGCGATCGATCGCGAATTCCAGCATGCCCAGCGCTTCAGGCGCCATGCCGCGCGCCAGCAGGAAGCGCGCCAGCGCAATCCGGCCCTCCGAACTGTCTTCCATCGCCGACTGACGCAGGCGGGCATTCCATTCCGGCGTGAACGGGCCCTCGCCATTCCAGGCGGCGAAATCCATCATCGCCGGCGAGGACATCGCGACGCTGGCGGCATTGTCATCGCCCAGCATCTCCGCCAGGGGCGTCAGATCGAGACCGTCGGGGCGGCCGATCGCGGCGCCATTGCCGATCAGGGTGACCTGGAGATCTTCGGCCACGACTTCCACCGCGCCGCCATGAGCGGAGGGCAACAGGGCCCCGCCCACGAAATCGCGCCGGGACACCAGGCCCTGCACCGGTCCGGTCGCGGTCACAACGGCAATGCGGTCGCCAATCAGGGGATCATCGACCCAGCGGATGGAGCGCGCCCCGTCCAGCCCGATCAGTATGCGTCCGGGCCGGCCGGCGCGGGCATCGCGGCGGATCTGGATCGGGCGCGGCGGCGCGTCGATCCGGTCGCTGAACACGATGATCCAGCGGCCCTGATCAATGCGGGCCTCGGCCTGGGTCACGCCGGAGGTCACCAGCCGCACGGCCGAGTAATCGGCACCGCGCAAGACTTGCGATTCGCGGATATGGCGTTGCGGTCCCTGCGGGAATTCGCCCAGTTGCAGGTCTGCGGCTGCATCGAACACGATCCAGATCGCGTCTCCGCGCCGGAATACCGCCGCGCCAACCGGTGCGGCCCAGGGAAATTCGGCACGCAGATCGCCATTCGCCTCGGCCAGGGATACCGAAACAATTCCATCGGCGGGCACCGGATCGACAAAGGGTTCGGCCTCGATGCCGGGCTCGCCAGCGGCTTCGGCCATATCCTCATCGCCGGTCGCAGCGGCCAGCTCGGTCTCGCCCGTGCTATCCGGCGCCAGATGCGCCGGTCCGGCATGGGCTGGCGCGGCTGACGCTGCCGCTCCGGCGGACGCCTGCGCAGCGGGCATGGCGGGCACAATCGCTTCCGGCTCAGGCACTTCCGGCTCAGGCGCTTCCGGCTCAGGCGTTGCAGCGGGCGGGCGCAGGCTGGCCATCTGCGCCAGCAAGGCCGCAGCATTGGCAGCATCCGGATCGGGCAGATCGATATTGACCCGCTCATCATCGGCCCAGGCCCTGGCCTCGACGCCGGGCTCCAGCTCGAGCCGAAGCGTCCAGTCATTGCCATCCCTCTGCTGCGACGCCGTGCGCAGGAAATTGGGCGGCGAGCCGGCAAGCCGTCCGAGCGATACCTCGGCCGGTTCGGCAAAACGGATCTCGGCGACATTGCCGGTCTGGCTGAGCTCAAAAGCCACGGGATGCGGCCAGATCAGCTCGATGCGGGTGTATTCCGTTGTCTGGCCGACACGGTAGGAGACCGGGACCGGATCGAGCGGCGGCGGCCCGGCCGGTGTGCTTGCAGCGATCTGTGCCGCGCGGGCAGCGGCCTCGCGCTCGGCCTGTTCGCGCGGCGAAACCAGCGGTGCCAGCGCCGGCGTGCCCGGCAACGCCAGATCGATGGCGACCTGGTCATAACTGGCAGAAACGCGGGTTTCGACCGGACGGGTCAGCGCAATGCGAAGCGTTGCCCCGTCTGGGTCGAGCCGCGCCCGTGCCGCCAGCGGGCCGAGCTCATCGGCCAGGCCGGAAACATCGCCCAGCATCGCCTCGCTCAGCGCAATGACAAGCACGGAATACTCGACCGCGACCGTCGCGGTCGGGCGTGCATCGGCGGCGCTGTCTTCGTAATCAAGAATAATGCGCGCAGTATCGCCGCTGCGCTCGACCCGGATTTCGGCTGCGCTTTGGGCCAGTGCGGTCGAGCTCAGAAGGAAGGCGAGCGCCAGGCCGGACAGAAAGCCGATATGTCTAGCCGCCTTCGGCAATCCGTGCCTCCAGCTCGGCCACGGTGTCGGGAAGATTGCTGCGGGCCGCCATGCGCTCGGTCAGGCCGGCAGCGGCTGGCGGTGCCATCTCGGCGAGAATGGCGCCGAAGGTGCGCTGCGACATGCGCGAGGCAATCTGCAACTGGGTTTCCAGATCAAGACTGGCAATACGCGTCGCCGCATCGCCGGCATCCATGGAGGCATACCAGGCGACGATGACATTCATATCCTCGGATTCGCGGTCCGTCAGATCCCCGGCCAGGCTTTCGATCTGGGCCCGCAGCGCGTTGAGCTCGCCGATCTTGGTGTCGACGCGGTGTTCCATCGCCAGCATCAGGGCTTCGCGGGTTTCCAGCTCGTTTTCACGCTGGTCGAGTTCGACCGAGCGAGCCCGCAAGCGGTAGATGACGCGCTCTTCATCTGCCGTGCGCACACCGCTGGCAACGCGATCGGCGAAATCAGACCCGCCGGTTGTGTTTCCCGCGGCAGCGGTCGCCTCTGCGGTTTCCGGTGGCGTGGCGGGTGCCAGGGTGATCGGCGCTGCCGCCTCCGGAGCCGCCTCGCCCTCGGCGGCACCGCCGGTCTCGCGCTGCTCCATCGTTGCGGCCTGGGCCTGCCACCAGTCGGCGGCGCCATTGGCAACGGAAATCGTCTTGAGCGCAAACAATCCGCCCATCAAAATGGCCAATACAGCGAGCAGGCGCACCGGTTCACGCATCACGAATCTATCTCACATCCTTGAGGCCATTGATCACGGACGAGCCGGCGCCTTCGGGGAAGATCTCCGAAGCGCGGCGGCGTTGCGGCCGGCGCGAAATCGCCTCGGCGCTGCGATCGGCATGGCCGGTCATCAGGCGCAATTCCTCGGCCAGAACCCGGGCCTCGCGGACGCGGCCTTCGAGCACATCGCCCGATTCGGTGGTGGCACGCTCGAGTGCGCCCAGGCTGGCGCGGGCCCGGTCGGTGGCCTCATTGAGCGCGATCACCGCCTCGCGAACCCCGTCCTGGCCACGCTTGAGCGCGTTCAGACGGCGATCGACCCGCCAGCACATGACGACAGCCACCAGCAAAAGAGCGGCGACCAGCGCCTCGAAAATCAATCCTGCGAGTGTCATGCGAACCTCATCATTGCTTTTTTGGCGACAGGCGAGAGCGGACCGCTCAGGCGCAGGGCGACACTGTGGCCGAGTCGGCCCATCCGGCCGCGCGTCAATGGCACATTGCCACAGCGCAATTCGACTTCACTCGTTGGCGAGGCATCAAGGAAGAGCGTGTCGCCAACCTTGAGATCCATCACCATGCCGAGCGTCACGCGCTGCTCGTCGAGCACGGCCTGGACTTCCATCTTGGTCGACCACAATTCAGTGGCCAGATGGCCTTCCCAGATATTGTCGCGACCGAATTTCTCGCCCATGAATTGCTGCAGCAGCATTTTGCGGATCGGCTCGAGCGTCGCATAGGGCAGCAGGAGCTCGATGCGCCCGCCGCGATCTTCCATATCGATGCGCAGCTTGACCAGGATGGCCGCATTGGCCGGCCGGGCGATGGCGGCAAAGCGTGGATTGGTCTCGACGCGCTCAAGGTCGAAATCGACCTCGGTCAGCGGCTGGAAAGCCTGTTTGGCATCGCCAAGCACGACCTCGATCATGCGCTGGACCAGCATGCGTTCGATCGTGGTGTAGGGCCGGCCCTCAATGCGCATCGCGGACGTACCGCGACGGCCGCCGAGCAGAACGTCGACGATGGAATAGATCAGGTTGGAATCGACCGTCAGCAGGCCGTAATTATCGAGCTGCTTGGCGCGGAACACTGCCAGGATCGCCGGCAGAGGAATCGAGTTGAGATAATCGCCAAAGCGGATCGAGGAAATATTGTCGAGGCTGACCTCGACATTGTCCGAGGTGAAATTGCGCAGGCTTGTCGTCATCAGCCGGACCAGCCGGTCGAACACGATCTCCAGCATCGGCAGGCGCTCATAGGAGACCAGTGCCGAATTGATGATCGCGCGGATGCCCGACTTGTCGGCCGCATCATCATCGGAGAGCGAGAAGCCGAGCAGGCTGTCAATCTCGTCCTGATTGAGGATACGCTCCGCCGCGCCGCCATTCTGTGGCAGGTCGGACGAATCGTCGTCGCCGCCGACCATGGCCTCCCATTCGGAGGCAAGATCGAGGTCGTCGCCATCCTCGGCCATCGCTTCCCATTCGGCAGCGAGCGCGTCTTGGTCCATATTGTCAGACATGCATTCGGGTCCTAATCGACAATCATGAATTCCTGGATCAGAACCGCGTCAGCGTGTTCCGGTTCGATGGCGAGATTGACCCGCCGCAATAATTCCAGCCGCACCCGGTGCATACCGGCCGAGCCGTAGAGATCGTCCTCGCGCAGCTCGCGCAGGAACATGATGAACTGGTCCATGATCGGATCGATGTGCGCATCGACGATCTGCCCGAATTCGGCATTGGAGGATTCCAGCGTGATCTTCAGCATCACCGTGACCGGACGGCCATCGGTGGAGCGGATATTGGTGATGATCGGATCTTCGGCGCCCTCGGCATTGCGCAGCGGGAAGTAATAGGCCTGCGCCTCATGCTCCGGTTCCGCCGCCGCATGTGCGTCAGCCGCAGCCGCCACCATCACCGGCTGGCCATGCGAATCCAGCACGGGCTCGCCATGCTCGTCCAGCACGGCTTCCATGACAGGCTCATCGCCGCCGCCGCCGGCAAACATCATGAAGCCGGCCACACCGGCCAGCAGAAGAATGATCGCCGGCAGGCCGATAAACAGGCCGAGCTTGAGCATGCCCATTTTCGGCTTGGCTTTGGCGTCGGCGCCATCTTCGTCTTCATTTTCTTCCGGATCGTCAGCCATGACGGTCTCCTGCAAGGGAATCGCTTTCCTTGATTAACAAGCAGCGCGGTTAACACTCCGTAGCATTCGCACCGGAACCGGCAATTCCTGCCCAGTTGCCCGGACAGGATTGCCCGCATCCCGCCCCCTTCGCCGGACACACATCAGGTCAACCTGTTGAGATAGAAGCATATTAACCTTGGCACGCCGGATGCAATGGATGTGGCTAGCGCCGCAGACCGTGGCGAACACCGGCATCCAGAATGGAATATGCCCATGGATAATACCCTGATGATCGGCCTGTCGCGCCAAATGGCCCTGCGCCAGGCGATGGATGTCGTTGCGAATAACATCGCCAACGCCAATACGGCGGGCTTCAAGGTCGAATCACTTCTGATCGAGAACAATACCGCCTCGACCGCTTCACAGCTCGACGGCCCCAGCGATCTGCAATTCGTCGATGTCTGGGGCATGGGCCGCGATTTCCGCCAGGGCGCTCTTGAAGTGACCGGCCGCAGTCTTGATGTCGGCATTGATGGCGAGGGCTTCTTCGCCGTCAGCGTCAATGGCGCCGAACAATACACCCGCGACGGCCGCTTCCACCTCGACAATACCGGCCAGCTCACGGCCGCCGACGGTGCACCGGTGCTCGATGGCGCCAGCCGTGCGCCGATCGTGCTCAACCCGTCGGCCAGCACCACCATCGCCGATGACGGCACTGTCCTGCAGGACGGCGTCCCGGTCGCGACGATCGGCCTGTTTGAGGTCACCAATCTGGCGGGCCTCTCCAAGCAGGGCAATGGCCGCTATGTCCAGACCGATAATCCCGACGGCCGCAACGACCCGCTGCCCATGCTGGCTCCGTCCGTGCGGCAGGGTTTCGTCGAGGCGTCCAACGTCCAGCCGGTGATCGAGATGACCGACATGATGACCGTGATGCGCAGCTACCAGTCTGTGTCGAAATTCATCGAACAAGCCGAAGACATCAGCCGGCGCGCCGTTGAGCGCCTCGGCAAGGTTTAAAGGGAAAGAGGACCGATATGCGCTCTCTCATGACTGCCGCAACGGGCATGCAAGCCCAACAGCTCAATGTCGAGGTCATCTCGAACAATCTGGCCAATATGAACACAACCGGGTTCAAGCGTCAGCGCGCCGAATTCCAGGATCTGCTCTACCAGAATGTCCAGCAGATGGGCACCGCCTCCTCCGACGCCGGCACCATCGTGCCGACCGGGATCCAGGTCGGCCTTGGCGTCCAGACCGCCTCCATCTACCGCATCACCGAACAGGGCTCGCTGTCCAATACCGCCAACCCGTTCGACCTGGCGATCAATGGCGACGGCTATTTCCGCATCCAGATGCCCAACGGCACCGACGCCTATACCCGCGCCGGCAGTTTTGCCGTCAGCCCGGAAGGCGAGATCGTCACCGCCGACGGCTATACCGTCGCGCCGGGCATCGTCATTCCCCAGGGTGCGCGCAGCGTTGCCATCAATGAGCAGGGCCAGGTCCAGGCGCTGCTCGACGGCCAGACCACGCCGCAAACCGTCGGCCAGTTCGAACTGGCAACCTTCAACAATGATGCCGGCCTGGAAGCGATCGGTAACAACCTCTTCCTGGAATCCGCCGCCTCCGGCTCGGCCGCGTCCGGCACGCCGAGCTCGCCGGGCTTTGGCTATGTCATGCAGGGCTTTGTCGAGGCCTCCAACGTCAATGCGGTGACCGAAATCACCTCGCTGATCCAGGCCCAGCGCGCCTATGAAATGAATGCCCGCGTTATCACCGCGTCCGACGAAATGATGTCCGCCACCTCGAACCTTCGCTAGGAGGACCGATAGATGATCCGCGCCAGCCTGATTGCCCTCGCCTGCCTCACCACGGCACCGGCCCTCGCTTCCGAGACCGTCTTCCTGCGCACATCGCTGGTGGTCGAGGGATCGCAAATCACCCTCGGCGACCTGTTCGAGCTGGGCGGACCGGCGGCAGAGACCGTCCTGGCCCGCTCGCCTGCTCCGGGCGCCCGTGTCGCGCTGGACGTGAATTACGTGCGCCAGATCGCCGCCGATCATGACCTCGATTGGGCCAATGCCAGCGGCCTCCTGCGCCTGACGGTCACCCGTTCCAGCCGCGTCGTCGACGCCAACGAACTGACCGACATGATCGAAGGCGAACTCTATGCCCGCGAAGGCGGGCATCACGAGGTGCAGCTGGCCAATACGAATATGGCCCTGCACGCGCCGGTCGGTACGATTGGCGGACCTGAAATCCGCTCGCTGAACTTTGACCCACGCTCAGGCATGCTCAGCGCCGATATCGTCGCCTGGGACGGCGCCGAGCCCGTGCGGGTCACCGGACGCGCCTATGAGACGATCGAGATACCGGTGCTGGACCGCCCCATTGCCGCCGGCAACGTGATCGATGCGAGCGATCTTCGCTGGGTCTCGCTGCGCAGCGACCGCGTGCGCCCTGATTCAGTGCTCAATGCCGACGAGATCATCGGCCACCAGGCCCGCCGGGCCCTGCGCGCCAGCGAGCCTCTGCGCGGCTATGACCTGCAACAGGAAATCCTGGTCAATCGCGGCGACCTCGTCACCCTCCTGTTCGAGGCGCGCGGCATCCAGCTCAGCGTCCGCGCCCGGGCGATGGAAAATGCCGGCGATGGCGAGCTTGCCCGTTTCGTCAATCTGCAATCGAACCGCACGGTAGAAGCCATGGTGGACGGCCCCGGCCGCGCCCGCGTCTTCGCCAGCCCTGCCGCCAGTTTCTAGGCTCTGGAGAACATCATGATCCGCAAGATAGCCGCCATCATCATCGCCTCACTCGCCCTTCAGGCCTGCAGTGCCTCCACGCGCCTGGCCCAGATCGGCCAGACCCCGCCAATGACCCCGATCCAGAACCCGGCCGGGCTCGCTGGCACAGGACCCTCGCAAATCCCGATGCCCGTCGTGCCAAGGCGCCTGCCGGCAACCCAGACCAATTCCCTGTGGAGCGCCAATTCGCCGACCTTCTTCGGTGATCCCCGCGCCGCCCGCGTCGGCGATATCCTGACGGTCAATATCGATATTTCCGACAGCGCCCAGCTGAACAACACGACCAGCCGCTCGCGCACCGCAGCGGAAGATGCCGACCTGACGCAATTCTTCGGCATTGATCTGACCGGCTTCTTCAATGATGCGATCGATCCAAGCGCGCTGACCAGCCTGGGCTCGTCTTCCTCGACCACCGGCACCGGCACGGTCAATCGCGGCGAATCCATCTCGCTGACGATCGCCGCCATCGTCACCCAGGTGCTGCCGAACGGCAATCTGGTGCTGGCCGGACGCCAGGAAGTGCGGGTCAATAACGAGATTCGCGAGCTGCTGATCAGCGGCATAGCGCGGCCGCAGGACATCGGTTCCGACAATACGATCAGCCACACCCAGATTGCCGAAGCGAGAATTTCCTACGGCGGACGCGGACATATCTCCGAAGTCCAGCGCCCCAGCTATGGTCAGGAACTCTACGACATACTGATGCCCTTCTGACGGGCATCCAGGCAGCGCATTACCGGCCCGTCTTTCCGCCGATCGAGATCACGGAAAGCGGGCCGCACCGAGACCCCGCCACCATCGGGCTCAGCTGGGCCGTCACGAGCAATCGTGGCGGCCCCTTTTTTTATGGGCGGTGCTGCGTTGATGAGGTGTGATGCCGGTTTGCGGCCATCAATCGTCGCGGTGAACGCGTTCCTTGCGCTCGTGGCGCTCCTGCGCCTCGAGGCTGAGCGTGGCAACCGGGCGGGCATCGAGCCGGGCCAGGCTGATCGGCTCGCCGGTATCCTCGCAATAGCCGTAGCTGTCATCCTCGATCCGGCGCAGGGCGCTGTCGATCTTGGAGATGAGCTTGCGCTGGCGATCACGGGCCCGCAATTCGAGCGAGCGGTCGGTCTCGGTCGAGGCGCGGTCGGCAATATCGGGCAATGCGCCCAGGTCTTCCTGCAAATTGGACAGGGTCGACTTGCTCTCGCGCAGAATGTCATCTTTCCAGGCGATGAGCTTGAGGCGGAAGTATTCCTTCTGCCGGCCGTTCATAAACGGCTCGTCATCGCTGGGCCGGTAGCCCGCCGGAAGTTCGATCGGTTCAGATTCCATCATCGCCTTCCACCCAACTCCAATTGCCAAACAGGCTCTCCCGTCAAAGCGGGCGGAGCATATTCACGCTAATCTCCGAGTCAACGCAGTGACGCTGTTGGCCCATCCGGCAAGCCAAGCAAATATCTGACCAGTTTGAAGGAATAGTGTCAGCCTGTGCATAATTCCGCAGCGGGATCAGCCGAATTTGGCCAGTTCAACCGCTGCGCGGATCTCGACTTCATCCAGCGCCGCTTCAAGCCCGGCATCATTGGTGTCGTCGCGCCGGGTCTGCAGGAGCTTCATCAGATTGACCAGCTTGGCTTTTGGCAGACCGCCCTCGAGCAGGGCCAGCTTGAGCTGATCGAGCACATCGAGCAGATCCATCGCCCGTCCGGTCGCCTGTTTGCGTGCTTCAGTGAAATCGCCAACCGACTGCAGTGCCAGAATGGCATCGACCGAACTGACGCCCGACATCGGTGAGCTCGCCATCGCCGCGGAGGATTGCGTCGCCTGTTCGAGCGTGAACGTGTCGCCGCCTGCGCTCGAACCCGCGGTTCGCTTGCCGGAAGAAACTGAGCTCGCTGAGCGGGGTCCGGTGACTTTCATGACGAGAATCATTTCCTGTTCGATAGTATTCAGGGATGCGCTGTCGCCGTTAACAGACGCTTAATCCCGCTTGCTGACCCGGCAATTCCTGCCCGGCGATTGGGGCCACCGGCGAGATTTACCGGTTAGCCTGGCAAAATTCCATTCGCCAACCCCCTGCTTTTAAAGCGCTAATTATATATCCGCCAGCGAGCGGACTGGCACATCATTCGCATTGCTTCAGGAGAACCACTCCGGAGACTGCAAAATGCGTCTGTTCATTGCCATCCTGACGGCCTGCCTTTTATCGGTCCCAGCCTTCGCCGCATCGCGAATCAAGGACATGGTCGATATCGAGGATGTCCGTGACAATCACCTGGTCGGATACGGCCTCGTGGTCGGCCTCGATGGCACGGGCGATTCGCTGCGCAATTCGAGCTTCACCAACCAGTCGCTCAACGCAATGCTGGAGCATTTCAACGTCAATACCCGCGATGCCAATCTGAACACCCGCAATATCGCCGCTGTGATGGTCACGGCCACCCTGCCCGCCTTCTCCTCCCAGGGCTCGCGCATTGATGTCACCGTCTCGGCGATCGGCGATGCCGGCAGCCTGCAGGGCGGCACACTGATCGGCACGCCGCTGTTTGACAGTCATGGCCGGGCCTGGGCCGTCGGCCAGGGCACGCTGACCATTGGTGGCTTCGCCGCCAGCGGCGACGGTGCCTCGGTGACACGCGGTGTCCCGACCAGCGGCCGCATCGCCAATGGCGCCCTGGTGGAAAACCCGTTTGATGGTTCCGGTGTCGACCCCTGGCAGGAAATTGCCAGCCGCTCGACCCTGCGCCTCTCCCTGCGCAATCCCGATTTCACCACCGCCCACCGCATGGCCGAGGTGATCAATGCCTTCATGGGCGGCGAAGCCGCGCGCGCCACCAATCCGGCCACGGTCGAGCTGACCCGCCTCGCCTCCTATCGCGGCGACATGATCGACCTGATCTCGGAGATTGAACAATTGCGCGTCCAGGCCGATCAGCCGGCGCGGATCATCATCGACGAGAACACCGGCACCATCGTCATGGGCGAGAATGTGCGCGTCTCCACCGTCGCCATCGCCCAGGGCAATCTGACCATCACCGTGCGCGAAAGCCCGATCGCCAGCCAGCCGGCGCCCTTCTCTGACGGGCAGACCGCCATCCTGCCGCGCACCGACCTCACCGTCACCGAGGACAATACCCAGCTGGGCGTGCTCGATGGCGGCGTCTCGCTCAGCGAGCTGGTCGACGGGCTCAATGCCCTCGGCGTCACGCCGCGCGACATGATCACCATCCTGCAATCCATCAAGGCGGCCGGCGCTCTGCAGGCCGAGATCGAGGTTCTGTAATGGAAGGCTTGCTCGACCTTCAGCTCAACCAGGCGCTCAATGCCTCGCGCTCGGGCGGCGTCAGCCCTCAGCCTTCCGGCGCAACGCCGGAGGCGGCCCGCGCCGCGGCCGAGGATTTCGAATCCGTCTTCCTGGCCCAGATGATGGAAGCCATGTTCGCCCAGGTCGGCCAGGACGATCCCTTTGGCGGCGGACCGGGCGAGAATGCCTTTCGCGGCATGCTCAACGAGGAATACGCCAAGGTCATGTCGCAGGCTGGCGGGCTGGGCCTGTCCGACCGCTTGACCTCGGAAATCCTGCGCTATCAGGAAGCCGCTGATGGCCAGAACAGCGAAACGGGCGGAGACAGCGAATGACCGAACTTGCCGCGCGAAACGGAACCGAGCGCGCCGAGGCGCTGCTGCGCCTGACCCTGCGTCTGACCGATCTCATCCGCAATGAAACCGCGATGTTCCAGCGCCGCCGGCCGCAGGACGCGATCTCGCTGCAGGACGAAAAATCCAAACTGGCCAATATCTATCGCGCCGAAGTGGCACGGGCCAAGGCCGAGCCCTCGCGCTTTGCCGGTGCACCGGCCGCACTCAAGAACACACTGCGCCAGGCGACCGAGACCTTCCACGCCGCCCTGGCCGAAAACTCGCGCGCCGTCACGGCGATGAAAGTGATCACCGAGGGCGTCGTCCGCGCCATCGCCAATGAGGCCGAACGCCAGCGCAGCACCGGCAATGGCTATGGCCCCGGCGCCACCCAGAGACCCCAGCGCACAGGCGGCCTCTCGATCGCGCTCAACCGGACAGCCTGAACCGGACAGACCTGGCCGACGGGCTTGCCCGGATGCCGGCATCCCTGCGCAGACCGGATCTCCAGATTTTCAGAAGTCGCTGCTAGTGCGGACCAGCGGACCTAGTAATAGCCGCCGCTCGAGCCGCCCAGCCGTTCGAGGCCGGCGGTGTAATTGGCCAGACGGGCGGAGAGATAGGCCGGCACGGTGCCGCCGCGTTTGCCGGGGCCGTCATTGAGCAGATTCTTCAAGGAGGCCGGCGTCGTCAGCTCGCGATAGGAGCGCTGGACGATTGTCATCGCATGGCTGATCGCATCGAAAGCGGTCTTGGACGTATCCTTGTCCGACAGGCTCATCAGCGAGGGCAGGTCCATGGCGAACAGGGGCGGCGCATCGGCCGAGGCATCCTTGTCGAGCAGGGAGGCCTTCTTGACGATTGCACCCGGAGCCATGCCAAGGGATTTGAGCAGATCGCGGCCATCAGCGCCGGCGAAGAGCTCGATCGTCGAGCTGCCTTTCGGCGAGATCCGCAGGGCGTCGCCATTGGTGGCGCGCCGCACATCAGCGGTGCCGTCGAG
>JBNMNI010000011.1:0-13359 GCA_051275375.1 Maricaulis sp.
CGCCGGAATTCCGCAATCGTCTCGACGCGATCATCCCCTTCGCGCCGCTCGGGCCGGAATCGATCAGCCGTGTCGTCGAGAAATTCGTGCTGCAACTGGAAGCCCAGCTCACCGATCGCGGCGTGACCTTCGAACTGACCCCCGATGCCACCGCCTGGCTCGCCGAGCGCGGCTATGACAGCCGTTTCGGCGCCCGTCCGCTGGCCCGCATCATCCAGGAGCATATCAAGAAGCCGCTGGCCGACGAGATCCTGTTCGGCGAGCTCAAGAAGGGCGGACTGGTCAAGGTCGATACCGACCCGGCCGACGATACCCGCCTCGACTTCCACATCACCCCGGGCGACCGGCTGCTGCCACGCGGTCCGAAAGCCGGGAAAAAGAGCAAGAAGGTCGAGGTCTAGACCTCACCTTTCACGCTCAACGAAACAGGAAAGCGGCGCTCCATCGGGGCGCCGCTTTTTGTTTGGGCTGAGGGCGAGATGGGTATACAATCACTTTGATTGGAATTTAATCAGCGTTGGAATCATGACCGAGAAACCGACCCGTGTTGTCACGGCGCATCTGCCAGAGGATCTCGCCAAGCGCCTTGATGAATACGCGCAGCGCCAGGAACGATCCAAGGGATGGATCGTCAGGCAGGCTGTGACTGACTGGATCAGTCAGGAGGATGAGTGGGACCGGATGACGCGCGAGGGCCTCGCCGCCGCAGACGCCGGCAATCTCATCGATCACGAGCGGGTTGAAGCCTGGGCCGAGAGCCTTGGTGCAGACGCCCCGCTGCCCTTGCCCAAGCCGTGAGGCTGGTCTGGACCGGGATAGCGCTGGCCGATCTCGCGCGGCTTCATGATTTCCTGGCTCCCGCCAATCCGCGAGCGGCTCATGAGGCGATCCGCGAAATAGTCCGGAGCGAGGCTCGATTGCGGGCCCTGCCGCGGATCGGGACCCGTCTTGACGGTTTTGATGGCCGCGATGTTCGCAGGCTTGTGATTGGCTGGTACCAGTTGCGCTATGAACTGGCAGAGGATCGCATCATCATCCTTCGTGTGCTGCACTCCAGGGAGGTGCGGTGATGGCCGCCGGGAGCGGTGCACGTTAGCATTGGCCCGCCTTCTCGCAGTACCGGACCCACACCCCTCCCAATGACCCCATCCCCGCAATCCATCCTCAAATCTGTCTTCGGCTTCCCTGACTTCCGGCCCGGGCAATTGCCCATTGTCGAGCGCCTGCTGGCGGGGACGAATACGCTGTGCGTGATGCCGACCGGGGCGGGCAAATCCCTGTGCTATCAGGTGCCGGCTCTGATGCTGGAGCGGCCCTCTATCATTATTTCGCCGCTCGTCGCGCTGATGGATGACCAGATCGCCGGGCTGGCGGTCAATGGCGTCAAGGCGGCGGCAATCCATTCCGGGCGCAGCCGCGAGGATAATGTCGCGGCCTGGCGGGCCTTTCAGTCGGGCGAGGCCAAGCTGTTATACCTGTCGCCGGAGCGTCTGATGACGCCGCGCATGCTCGAGGCGCTCAAACCGGTCAATCCGGGCCTGTTCGTGGTCGATGAGGCGCATTGTATTTCCAAATGGGGCGCCAGTTTCCGGCCGGAATACGAGCAGCTTTCCCAGCTCAAACATCATTTCCCCGAGGCGACCCTGGCGGCCTTCACCGCCACCGCCGACAGCGCCACGCGTACCGATATCGCCGAAAAACTGTTCAGCGGTGAGGGCGATACCGTGGTGCGCGGCTTCGATCGTCCCAATCTCAACCTCGCCGTCCTGCCGAAAACCCAGTGGAAACCGCAATTGCTCGGCTTTCTCGCCGAGCGCCGCAAGCAATCCGGCATTGTCTATTGCCTGTCGCGCAAGCTGACCGAAGAGGTTGCCGCATTGCTAAAGGCCGAGGGCTAT
The DNA here is from genome assembly GCA_051275375.1 of Maricaulis sp. GTDB lineage: Bacteria > Pseudomonadota > Alphaproteobacteria > Caulobacterales > Maricaulaceae > Maricaulis. Next base: position 1,899 of record JBNMNI010000011.1, read on the forward strand.
CGCGCGCTGTCCTATCATGCGGGCATGGCGCCGGAGATGCGGCGCGAGAACCAGGAGATTTTCATGGCCGAGGCGGCCGTGATCATGGTGGCGACGATCGCCTTCGGCATGGGGATCGACAAGCCGGATATCCGCTATGTCTTCCATCTCAACATGCCAGGCAGTATGGAGGCCTATTACCAGGAGATCGGCCGCGCCGGCCGTGATGGCGCCCCGGCCGATGCGATGATGCTCTATGGTCTCGGGGACGCCAGTCTGCGCCGGCGTTTCATCGATGGCGATGGCGAGGATGACGCCCATAAACGGCGCGAGCACCAGCGCCTCGATGCGCTGCTCTCCTATTGCGAGGCAACGCAGTGCCGCCGCATCACGCTTCTGTCCTATTTCGGCGAACCGGGCACGAAGGCCTGCGGCAATTGCGATATCTGCCTTGATCCGCCGATCCTGCTGGACGGGACGCGCGAGGCGCAAATGCTGTTCTCCGCCATTATCCGCACCGGCCAGGTGTTCGGCGCCGGTCATGTCATCGATGTGTTGCGCGGCGGCGATACCGACCGGATCCGCGCCCGCGGTCATGACGCACTGCCAACCTATGGCGTTGGCAAGGACAGGCCGAAACCCTTCTGGCAGGGCCTGATCCGCCAGGCGGCCGCGGGCGGCTATCTCGCCGTCGATATTGATCAGTATGGTGGCCTCAAATTGACGCCGCGCGGCGAGGCTGTGCTCAAGGGGCAGCAGACCTTCGAACTGCGCGAAATCGTGCCGGGCAAGGGCGAGAAAAAGCCCCGGCGCAGCGCGGCCAGCCAGGCCGCCGAGGCCGATGTCGATGCCGAATTGCTGTCGGCACTCAAGGGCTTGCGGCGTGAAATTGCCGCCGAGCGCAATGTGCCTGCCTATATCATCTTCGCTGACGCCACACTGATCGATATGTGCCATCTCAAACCGCGAAATCTTGAGGATATGGCCGCCGTCAACGGCGTCGGGCCCAAGAAACTGGCTGAGTTTGGCACGCGTTTTCTGCAAGCGCTGTCAGCGGAATAGCCGCAATGCTTCAACCCCAGAATTGCCACCAGGGGGTTTCCTCGCGGGCAATTCCGAGCCATTCGCGAAGGGTCTCGATCATCGTATCGAGGCGTGCCCAGATCGGCAGATGAGCCTGTACCCAGGTGTTGAAGTCCGGCGAAAAGACTGACGCCACGAGCATGATCAATATGATCGTGACTGCGAGTGTCAAAACGGGTTTGAGGATGTCTGCGACGAATTTCAGCATGATCGCCTCCTTGTTTTCAAGCCCAGTATCCCAGATTGCCGCGCCACAAGCCATGCGGGTTTTTTCGCGCGGCTAGGGCGCAGCCCGTGCGCGTCGCCGGCGGTGGTTTCGGGCTGGATGAGGTTGGGAAACTCAGTCGAGAAACGAGGCGATTTTCCTGGCCTGGGCGGTGATCTCTTCCATATCGGCTTGCCCGCCGGCATGGCGTTCCAGCGCAACGCCTTCACGGCGCGGAATGATGTGGAAATGGACGTGGAAGACGGTCTGGCCGGCCGGCGCGCCATTGAACTGGGTGATGATGATCCCGTCCGGGGCCAGCGCCGCCTTGACGGCATTGCCAATCTTCTTGACCCGCAGCATTGTGGCGGCGAGGCCCTCATCCGACATCTCAAGCGCATTGCGCGCCGCTTCCTTGGGCACCACCAGCACATGGCCGGGCGCCTGCGGGAAGATATCCATGAAGGAGAGAACGGTCTCATCCTCATAGACTTTCACGCAGGGCAGTTCGCCGCGCAGGATTTTCGCGAAGATATTGTCTGCATCATAGGTGCCGTCGAGGCTCATGGCGTGTCTCCTGTTCGCTGTTGAATCTAGTGGAGGCGAGGATCGAAGGCCAGTCTCAGCATCCTATCGCGGCGACCTGGCCGCGCGCGGAATAGGCCAGAATTTCGCGGTCCCGCGTCAGGATGGTCAGCCCGTGCTGGCGCGCGGTGGCGATGATCATCCGGTCGGCCGGGTCGGCGGGCGGCTGGCTGGGCAAACTGGTTGAGCGGATCAGAAGGCCTGGGGGCAGGGCCCCGATCGCGATCTGGGGCAGGGCGGTTAGCGCCTCCAAACAGCTTTCCACCGGCAGGAGGCGGCCGCGCGCTGGTCGCTGGTTCAGCGAATGGGCGGGTAACCGAGTTCTTCGGCCGTGAAGGGCTCCGGTTTCGGAGCTTCGGCATAGCTGTCGCAATCGCTGCAATAGCGCGGGTTGTCGAGCAGCAGTGAAAAACGGCCCGCCAGGGCCAGCTTGAGCAAGCTCAGATAGGAGCGCGCGCGGATGGTCGTTTCGCCGCCGCAGGATGTGCAGGGATAGATCGGCTCGTCTGGGACGGCCCGCGCCTGTGCGATAATGGCTCTCGCTTCGGTTTCGCAGGCAGGCGGCACGAGAATACGGGGCCGGAAAGCGCCGAATTCGAGGCCGGGATAGACGCTCTGGAAATGGCTGTCGGCGATGGTCGCCGGTATACCGGCGGCATGCAGGGCATTGACCACGATCACGGCGTGGCCGTGGGAATTGACCCGAAGAGGTGTGGTTAACTGGCTCATCAATCAGAGATTTTATACGGGCTTTCCTCATCCAGCAAGGCAATATCGGCCAAAATGGCCGGACGTTCGCGTTCGAGATAGTCGCCGACGGCATGGCGAAAGCCCTCATGCGCGATCCAGTGCGCCGAATAGACGGGCTGGGGCCGGTAGCCGCGCGCCAGCTTGTGCTCGCCCTGCGCACCGGCTTCGACACGGTCGAGACCCAGGCCGATCGCGGCATCGATGGCCTGGTGATAGCAGAGCTCGAAATGCAGGTGAGGGTGGTCCTCCAGCCGGCCCCAATAGCGACCATAGAGGGCGTGGGAGCCGATGAAGTTGAGCGCGGCAGCGATGTAGCGCCCATCCTTTTTCGCCAGCACCAGCAGGACCCTGTCGGCCATGCGCTGGTGGATCAGCTCGAAAAAGGCACGATTGAGATAGGGGCGGCCCCATTTGCGTTCGCCCGTATCCTGGTAACACTCAAAGAAAACATCCCAGTGCTCAGGCCGCAACTGCGCCCCGGTGAGATGCTCGATCTCCAGCCCCGCCTGGGCCGAAGCCCGTTCCTTGCGCAGGCTCTTGCGCTTGCGCGAGGAGAGATCGCCGAGAAAAGCGTCATAGCTGGCATAGCCGCGATTATGCCAGACAAACTGGCGGTCGATGCGCTGCAGCAGCCCGGCTGCGCCCAGATCGGACCAGGCCTCGGGCGTGGGGAAATTCACATGCCAGCTGGAAACGCCCCATTGGCGCACGGCCTCGATCATGCCGCCGACCAGTGCGCGCCGGATGGCCGGGTCGCCGGCCAGAATGCGCCGCCCGGTCACCGGCGTGAAGGGGACGGCGGTGAGCAGTTTGGGGTAATAGCGCCCGCCGGCACGCTCGAAACTCTCGGCCCAGCCATGGTCGAACACATATTCGCCCTGGCTGTGAAATTTGAGATAGAGCGGCATCGCCCCCTTGAGGGCGCCGGCGGCGTCCCGCGCCACAAGATGGTGCGGCGCCCAGCCGGTCTCGCCGCCAACACAGCCGCTCTCTTCAAGCGCCTGCAGGAAGTCCCAGCTGAGAAACGGGTCGTATTCCACGCCCGGGGGATTGGCGATGCCGTCCCAGTCAGCCCGGGCGATCTGGTCCAGACTCTCGATCGCCGCCAATGTCAGCGAGGGGGATGGATCACCGGGGTCGGCCTGTCCGCTTGCATCCATCGCCTAGCGCAGATTCACAAGCCGCTGGCGGCGCTGTTGGGCGGCCAGGGGCGCGCTGACGCTTTCAATCTCGGTGGCGCGCATCCAGGCCGGCGTGCCTTGTTCCAGCGATGCGCGCGCTCGTCCGGCAAACATCATGGCCCGATTGCCATCGCCGAGCGCAAAGGCCTGTTCGGCCACGGCGAGCTGGGCCAGGGCGGTGTCGCCCTCGCGTTGGTGCACGATAGAGAGCTGATACCAAGCGAAGCCATTATCCGGCTCGATATCGAGCGCGACCTGGAGATTATTCTTGGCGTCTTCGAGGAAGGCATCATTGTCGGCGGCGATCAGGGAGATGGCCAGATTCAGCCGCAGAAGCGGTGCTGTCGGCTCCAGCTCGACCGAGCGGGCATGGTAGGGAATGGATTCCTGTATATGCCCGGTCTCGAACAGCATCTGTCCATACAATTCCTGGAAATAGGGGTTTTCGGGCTCTTCGGCAATCAGGCTCTCGATTTCGACGCGGGCATCGTCCAGCCGCGCCTCACGGAAATAGGCGACGGCACGGGCATAGCGGGCCGGCAGTGTCTGGTCGGTGCGCGGATAGCGGTAGAGCACGAATTCCGGTTCGGTCAGGAAGCCATAGATCTTGCCCTGCAGACGCTGCAGCTCGGCGATCTCCGCTGGTGTGTCATCGACATTCGCATGTGAGGCGGCATCGGCATTATTGCGCAGGATGGAGATGCGTTCCGAGGAGAGCGGGTGCGAACGGAAATAGGGAAAGCGGCGCGCATTCGACATCACTTCCTGGTAGCGAAAGCGCTCGAAAAACTCGACCAGACCTTCCGCCGATTGACCGCTGGTCTCCAGATATTGCAGCGCGGCCTGGTCGGCCGACGCTTCCTGGGCGCGGCTATAGGTCATGAAGGAGAGGGCGCCGAATTGCTGGCTCGATGCCATCAGGGCACCGGCAGCGCCGCCTTCGCCGGCAAAGGCGGCCAGCAGGCCCAGCCCGAGTGAGATGAACATCGGCACCTGTGCCGCACCGACCCCGTCACCAACCCGGGCCAGATGGGCGCCGGCGATATGGCCGGTTTCGTGCGCAATCACGCCCTTGAGCTGATTGGGGCTCTCGGCCTCGATAATGGTTCCGGTGTTGAGAAAGATATTCTGTCCGCCCGAGACGAAGGCGTTAATCGTCGGGTCGGCGATGATGTAGAGGTGCACGTCCGAGGGGACCAGACCGGCCGCACTGAGCAGCGGGTCGGAATATTCGCGCAGCATGTGCTCGATCTCGGTATCGCGAATGAGTGACTGGGCCGAGACCGGCGCGATCAGGGCGACGGATGCCAGGCAGGCCGTAACGATGGATCTCAGAGGTCGCATTCAGCTTCCACTCCTAAGCCCCCGCTTCGGGATGATGCCGCCCCGCTGTGGAGCCGCATCCGATGATAAGGTCAGGTGGGCCGGGCGTACAAGACACCCGGCCCAGCTGGAGCATTACTTGCCGAACAGGCCGGTCCGGTTCCACCAGCCGCGCTTGCTTGGCTTGGCGGGTTGAGCCTCGGTCGTCTCGGCGACGGTTTCAGCAACCGGTTCTGGTGCTGGCTCGGCGACCGGTTCTGCAACCGGTTCAGAGACAGATTTCGCAGGCGTAGCCCGTTTACGTTTCGGCGCAGGCGTTTCCGTCGCAACCTCTGCAGTTTCGGCGGGAGCCGCCAAAGCAGGAGTGTCGGTCGCGACTTCGGCCTTTTTGCGGCGGGCACGTGGCTTTGGCTTTTCGGCCTTGGCCTCGGTTTCAACCGGTGCTGCCGGCGCTTCAGCCTCGGCACTGGCTTCCGCCGTCTTGCGCGGACGCCGGGTACGGCGCTTGGGCGCTTCGTCGGCCGTCGCTTCCAGGCCCGGGATGGGGGCCTCCGTCACCGGTGGAGTTTGCGCAGCATCATCCGTCGCACTGGCGGCGGGCTGGGCCTCGCTCTCGGCCGTCTTGCGACGGCGTGGCGCGCGTTTGCGGGTTGGCTTCTCGGCGCTTGGTGCCTCGTCCTCGGCCGCAATGGCGGCAGGGGCAGGGGTGTCCGGTCCGGCTTCGGCTGGCACACTTTCTCCAGCGTCTGCAGGCTGAGCGCCCGTGTCCTGGTCCTCGGTGCGGCGGCGCGAACGACCACCCCGACGGCCGCGACGGCGACGGCGGCGAGGCGAATCGCCATCTTCGCCGCTCATTGCGCCCGGCACCGTTTCACCGGCATCGGATTCATCAGCCTCACTGGCTTCGACTATGGCATCGGCGTCGAGCGTCTCTGCTGCGGCGACGGGTTCTGCAGCGCCGTCCTCGGGCGAACCCTTGCGGCGGCGACGGCGGCGGCGACGGCGGGTGCCGTCCTCGGCCGTTTCACCATCCGCACTGGCGGCTTCGGCCGCCCGGGCAGGAGCCGGCTCACGGCCAGAGCGTGACCGGGACCGTTCGGGCTCGGGGCTCTCGTCTTCGACAGCCTCCAGCTCATCGTCTTCATCATCCATGATGAGTTCGTCGGCGCTGTCCTCGGGATCGATCACAGCGACCTGGCGTGGAATGACAAATTCCTCGCCCGGAGCACGCAGCTCAACCGCTTCGATCACAATGTCCGGTGCGATGATTTCATCGTCGGATGCGACCGAAATGCTCATCTGGAAGCGCTGCTCGATCGCCAGGAGGTGATCGCGCTTCTCATTGAGCATATAGATGGCGATCGCCGTTGGCAGCGAAATGCGAACCCGCTTGGCGCGGCCGCGCATGCCTTCTTTCTCGAGCCCGCGCAGGGCGACGAGCGCGCTGGATTCCACCGAACGGATATGACCCGAGCCCTTGCAATGCGGGCAGATTTCCGTGGAACCTTCAATCAGGCTGGTGCGGCGGCGCTGACGGGAAATTTCCATCAGACCGAATTGCGATATGCGGCCCATCTGCAGGCGCGCCCGGTCGCGTTTCAGCGCGTCCTTCATCACCTTTTCGACGGCACGGACATTCTTGGACTCATCCATATCGATGAAGTCGATCACGATCAGCCCGGCCAGATCGCGCAGGCGCATCTGGCGGGCCGCTTCATGGGCGGCCTCGATATTGGTCTTGACCGCGGTCGTCTCGATATTGCGTTCGCGCGTCGAGCGACCGGAATTGACGTCGATCGAGACCAGCGCTTCGGTCGGGTTGATGACGATATAGCCACCTGACTTCAGCGGTGCGATCGGTGAATAGATCGCCTCGAGCTGGGGTTCGACCTGGTGCTGCAGGAAAAGCGGCACGATCTCGTTATAGTGCTGAACCTTTTTGGCGTGGCTCGGCATCAGCATCCGCATGAAGGCCTTGGCCTCCTTGTAGGCGGCTTCACCTTCGACCAGAACGCCGTCGATATCCTTGTCATAGAGGTCGCGAATCGCGCGTTTGACGAGATTGCCTTCCTCATAGATCAGAGCCGGGGCGACGGATTTCAGCGTCAGCTCGCGGATATTCTCCCACAGGCGCAGCAGGTAATCGGCATCGCGGCGGATCTCGATCTTGGTGCGCGAGGCGCCAGCGGTGCGGATGATCAGGCCAATGCCCTTGGGCAGGTCGAGTTCGCCGACAACCGATTTCAGACGCTTGCGATCGGCCACATTGGCGATCTTGCGCGAAATGCCGCCGCCGCGCGGTGTATTTGGCATCAGCACGCAATAGCGACCGGCCAGCGACAGATAGGTCGTCAGGGCTGCGCCCTTATTGCCGCGTTCTTCCTTGGCCACCTGGACCAGCAGGATCTGGCGCCGTTTGACGACTTCCTGGATCTTGTATTTGCGATAGAGCTGCCGGCTGCGGCGCGCAGCCTTTTCCTCTTCGACTTCATCGTCATCATCGCCGAAGCTTTCGGCGGGCTCGATCGGCTCGCCGGCTTCATCGGTTTCGAAAGCCTCGGCTTCGCCGACCGGCTCCGGTTCGGATTCGGCCTCGGCATGGACGGCAGTCGCTTCCTCGGCGGCGAGGGCAACGCGATCCTCATAGGGGATCTGATAATAATCCGGATGGATTTCGTTGAAGGCCAGAAAGCCATGGCGATTACCGCCGTATTCGACGAAGGCGGCCTGGAGGGAGGGTTCTACCCGCGTGACTTTTGCGAGATAGATATTGCCGCGAATCGGACGGCGGGCAGCAGATTCGAAGTCGAAATCCTCAACCCTGGTTCCATCGACAACGACGACGCGGGTCTCTTCCGGGTGACCTGCATCGATCAACATTTTCTTTGACATAAAAGGTGTCTCCTGCGCGCGCATCCTGACCGCGGGCTTCCGGAAGGAAGGGCGCAGATATCAGGAGCGGCGGGGGCGCGAATGGTGAGCTTTGGCCTGTCAGCAAAGATGTAAGCATCAGGCTAGCCTCACGAGTCGGCTGTTTCCAAAAACGCGCCCGGGCCATGGATGTCCATGCGGGCGGGGGCGCGGCGGTCGGGGCCACGGGTAATCAGATGTCTGTCCCGTAGCTAAAGAAGAGCGTTTCGGCACGTCCGGATCGGACGCGGCCTCTTCGCGCCTGGCAAAGCATCGCAACTCCGTTTGGAGTCGAACATCTGCCAAGGCCCTTGCAACATGCAACATTCGGATCGCTAAGGAAAGCCTTTGTGGCGGTCGCAAAAATAACTGGTGATTGCGCCTTTCCATCAACCAAACGTCAAGCTCCGTGCAATACAGTACGTCAAAAGCCGTGGACAGAATCACGGCATGTGCGATGGTGTGGATATGAAAGTTCAACGGTTTATATCGGCCTTGGTGGGCGGAATCCTTCTTACGACCGGCGCTTTTGCGGACCAGCAGGTTCGAGAAGTGCGTTTCGGTGTCGAGGGCGGTCGCACGCGCATCGTGATTGAAACCTCCGAACCGGCGGATTTTCGCGCCTTTACCCTTGAAGGTCCGACAAACCGGCTCGTCGTCGATCTGCCGGCATCGGCCTGGGCCGTCAGCGGGCTGGAAAGCGGCGAGGGGCTCGGCTACGGCCTGATCGACGCCTTCCGCTTTTTCAACAATTCCGCCACCAGTTCGCGCGTCGTCTTCGAGCTCGAGGATCCGGCCGTCATCGCCTCGCAATTCGTACTCGATCCGACCAGTGCCGGCGGCAATTACCGGCTTGTGGTCGATCTCGACCCTGCCAATCCGGCCGCCTTCAGCTCGGCTTCCCGCTTCGAGCGTACGGGCGGGCTGGAATCCCTGATCGCCGAACGGGTTGAGGCTGTCTACACGCCGCCGGCTCGCGACCGCCGCGTCATCGTGATCGATGCCGGCCATGGCGGCCACGATCCGGGCGCTTCCGGCCGCAACGGTACACATGAGCGCGATGTGACGCTGGAGGCCGCGCGCGAACTGCGCCGGCAATTGGAAAATACGGGCCGCTATGAAGTGGTTCTGACCCGCGATACCGATGTCTTCCTGACGCTGCAACAGCGCGTCCAGGTCGCTGCAGATGTGCGCGCCGATCTCTTCCTGTCCATCCATGCCGACTCGGTGCCGACCAATCCGAGCGCCCAGGGCGCGGCGGTCTATACCCTCAACGACCGGGCCGAGAACCGGGCCCGCGACCGTGCCATGCAGGGCGCCGACCGGTCGCGTCAGGCCGATGTCAACAATATCCTCGTCTCGCTGGAATTGCGTGAGAAGCGCAACCAGTCCTCTGCCTTTGCCGATGTGCTGCTGCAACATCTCAGCGCCAGCGGCACGCTATTGCCCAATCCGCACCGGCAGGAAAATTTCTACGTGCTGCTCGACAGTCGTGTCCCCGCCGTATTGCTCGAAATGGGTTTCCTGAGCAATGCGACCGACGAGGCCAATCTCAATTCGGCAGCCGCCCGGCGGCGCCAGATGTCGGCAGTGCAACAGGGTATCGACACATATTTCGCCGGTCGTGGCGATGAGGGTGAGGCGGAGCAACAGCGTTTCGCCGGAATTCGCGCACGCTGAGTGCTTTGCAGACAATGCGGCCGCGGCCATAATGCCGCCGCGGTGTCATGGTCTTGCAGCCGGACCGGTGGGGCTTGGGTCCAGAGGGCGTAATGAAGATTTTTACTCTGCGTAATATCATGCGTACGGCGCTTTGGGGCGCGATCGTGGCGGCCGTACTGGCCGTGGTCGGCTTCATAACCGTGGCCATATATGTCGTCCGGGTCACCGACGATTTGCCCGATTACCAGCAATTGGCCGAATACGAGCCGGCGATCATGAGCCGCGTCCATGCCGGCGACGGCGCGCTGATTGCCGAATATGCCCGTGAGCACCGCGTTTTCGTACCGGTCGGCAATATTCCGCAAAACGTGATCCACGCTTTCATTTCTGCCGAAGACAAGAATTTCTACGATCATGGCGGTCTGGATTTCCGCGGCATATTGCGCGCGATGATTGCCAATGTCGGCCATGTGATGCGCGGCGAAAATCTCGAGGGTGCCTCGACGATCACGCAGCAGGTCGCGAAGAATTTCCTGCTCTCCAGCGAGCAGCGCCTTGAACGCAAGGTGCAGGAAATGGTCCTGACGCGCCGAATCGAGCGCGCCTTCACCAAGGACCAGATCCTCGAGCTTTATCTCAACGAGATCTATTTCGGCCGCCGCTCCTATGGCATCGCTGCCGCGGCGCTGAATTATTTCGGAAAATCGATCGACGAGCTGTCGCTGGAGGAAACCGCTTTCCTCGCCGCCGTCGTCAACGGGCCGGCCCTTTTCCATCCCGAACGCCATCCCGAGGCGGCCGTCAACCGGCGCAATTGGGTGCTCTCGCGCATGGCCGCCAATGGCTATGTCACCGAGCAAGAGGCCGATGAGGCCTCGGCGCGGCCGATGACGACCGTCGATCGCCTGTCGGGTGCGACCTATACGGCAGCGGAGTATTTCGTCGAGAATGTGCGCCGCGAAGTCTTTGCAATGTATGGCGAGGAAGAATTGTATAGCGGCGGGCTTTCGATCCGCACCACGCTGGATACGCGTATGCAGCTCGCGGCCCGCAGCGCGCTGCGCAACGGGCTGGAAGAGTATGACCGCCGTCATGGCTATCACGGCGCGCTGGCCCAGATCGAAACCGGCGAGGGCTGGGCCGAGCGCCTGGCCGCAGTTGATATTCCGCGTGACATGGATGAGGGCTGGATCCCGGCCTTGGTGCTGGCGACCAGCGATAGCGAGGTCCGCATCGGCCTGCTCAACGGCGAAAACGGCGTCATCCCCTTGTCCGAATTGACCTGGGCGCGGCAAACCCTGACCGACGGCCTCATGGGCCCGACCATCAGCCGCGCCAACGCGGTGCTCAGCCCCGGTGATGTCATAATCGTGCAGGTACTGCCCGACACTGACGGCCAGTTCGGCTTGCGCCAGGTGCCGGCGATCAATGGCGGCATTCTCGCCATGGATCCCCATACCGGCCGCGTACTGGCCATGGTTGGCGGCTATAGTTTCCAGATGAGCCAGTTCAACCGCGCCACCCAGGCGCGCCGCCAGCCGGGCTCGTCCTTCAAACCCTTCGTCTATGCCGCCGCCCTCGACAATGGATACACGCCGGCCAGCCTGATCCTCGATGCGCCCTTTGTCGCCTCGGGCGGGCCGGAAGAGCGCTTCTACATGCCGCAGAATTATTCCGAGCGCTATTACGGCATGTCGACCCTGCGGCTCGGTCTGGAATTGTCGCGTAACGTGATGACCGTTCGTCTCGCCCAGGAAATGGGCATGGCGCCGATCGTCGATTA
>JBNMNI010000012.1:0-12804 GCA_051275375.1 Maricaulis sp.
CACGCACAGGCGCTATGGCGACTTCCTCGAATACGGCGATGTCGGGCAATACCCGCAGAGCCTCGAGGAATTGCGCCGCCGCCTGCGCGAGGAAGGCGATCTGCCGCCGGGCCCCCAGGATCCGCCCCAATAGAAAACAGCCCCGCCGGCGATCCGGCGGGGCTGTTTTCTATTCGGCACTATCCGCCCGCGCCTCGAATGGACGAAGCTCGCGCCGCGAGCGCCGGGAATGCGGAGTGTGTGGAAACGGCGTGTCCGCCTGCGCCTTCGGCGTGACATCCCTCGCCCGGAAGAGCGTTGGGCCTGCCTAGCCGAAGCTCGCGCAGCGAGCGAAGGATGGTGGAGCCAGACGGAATCGAACCGACGACCTCTTGCATGCCATGCAAGCGCTCTCCCAACTGAGCTATGGCCCCCAATATCCTTGCGCCGCGATGGGGTGCGGCGAGAGGCGCGGAAACTAGTCCCGCTTTTCACCCGGATCAAGCCTCAACGAGCACCTTACGCAGCGCTGATGCAGCAAGATCAGAGATCCTCGTCCTCACCCTTCACGAATTCGGCGAAATCATCGTCCTCATCATCGTCGAGCAGGACGGTCGTATCGTCCTCATCGACCGGATCCTCGCCGTCATCTTCCTCGAATCCATCAGGAATATCATCGCTGAGGCCCGAGCCTTCCTCGTCGTCATCATCATCGTCGGCCAGGAGGTCGTCGCCGGCATCGCCGACTTCAGGGGTGTCATCCACCTCGTCCTCGAAACCATCCGGTTCGACCGGCTTGGCCTTGACCGGTGTTTCGTCATCATCATCCGGCAGCGGCGCAGCCGCTTTCAGACGCACGGCAACGAGTTCGGGGTCGAACTCGGTTTCGCATTTCGGACACTTCGCCGGGCGTCGGCCCAGATCGTAAAATTTGGCTGCGCACTTTGGACAGGTGCGTTTGGAGCCCAGTTCAAGTTTGGCCATGACATCCCTTCACAACCAGTTTCGTTTTTCGGCGCGACCCGTTGCCACGATCATCGCGCTCTGTCAAAACCTCATCCCCGTCTTCTCACTTCAATTGTTGAATTTTTGTTGATGACCCAGCTTGCCACCCAATTGCAAGGCCCGTTTTTGGCACGCCCGAGCGGACCGCTCTCCGGCACGCTGAAAGCGCCCGCCGACAAGTCCATTTCCCACCGCGCCCTTATCTTCGCTTCACTGGCCTTTGGCGAGAGTGAAATTACCGGCCTGCTGGAGAGCGCCGATGTGCTCAACACCGCCAGGGCGGTCGCAGCACTGGGTGCCCGGGTCGAACGGCTGGGCCCGGGACACTGGCGTGTCACCGGCACGGCGGGGCGATTCGCCACACCGCGCGAGGCGCTCGATTTTGGAAATTCCGGCACCGGCGTCCGGCTGATGATGGGCGCCATCGCCGGCAGCGGTGCCGGGGCGGTCTTCACAGGCGATGCCAGCCTGTCCGCGCGGCCGATGCGCCGGGTCACCGATCCGCTCGAGGCGATGGGGGCACACTTTACCAGTACGGACGGGCGCCTGCCCGTCACGCTGCAGCCCTCAAAGTTGCACGGCATCGCCTATGCGCCACCGATCGCCTCGGCCCAGGTCAAGTCGGCCCTGCTGCTGGCGGGCCTTGGCGCCACCGGCGAAACCGTGATCACCGAACACCATGCGACACGTGATCATACCGAAACCATGCTGCGCGCCTTCGGCGTCACGCTTGATGTCTCGGTGACCGATACAGGTGTCCGGATCCGGCTGCCGGGGCAGCAGAGCCTGACGGCGCGCGACATCAATGTGCCCGGCGATCCGTCCTCGATCGGTTTCGCTCTGGTTGCCGCCCTGATCCTTCCCGGTTCCAGCATCCATATTGCCGGCGTGATGGATAATCCCTCCCGCACCGGCCTGATCGAGACGCTGAAGCAAATGGGTGCTGATCTGGAAATCGCGCCGGGACCGCAAATGGCCGGCGAACGGACGATGAATATCACCGCCAGCTATTCCCTGCTGCGCGGCGTCGATGTGCCCGCCTCCCGCGCGCCCTCCATGATCGATGAATATCCCGTACTCGGGGTCGCTGCCGCCTTCGCGAGCGGAACGACCCGCATGGCGGGCCTGGCCGAACTGAAGGCCAAGGAGAGCGACCGGCTCGCCGGCACAGCCGACCTGCTGCAACGCAATGGGGTCGCCGTGGAGGCCGGCGAGGACAGTCTGACCGTCCATGGCAAGGGCCCCGGCTCGGTGCGCGGCGGCGGCATGGTGGCGACCCATCACGACCATCGCCTGGCGATGAGTGCCCTGGTGCTCGGCCTGGCTGCACAACAGGCGGTGAGCATTGATGATGCGGCGATGATTGCGACCAGCTATCCCGGCTTCGCCGACGATATGAAAGCGCTCGGCGCGACCCTGGAGCCTGTCTGAGATGATTATCGCCGTTGATGGACCGCTCGCCTCGGGCAAGGGAACGATTGCCAAGGCGCTGGCCCGCCATTTCGGCCTGCCGCATCTGGACACCGGCTCGCTCTACCGCGCCACGGCCGTCGCCCTGCTCGACGCCGGGATCGACCCGGCCGACGAAGCCGCTGCGGCCGACGCAGCGCGCGCGCTGGATATCGCCGCCATTGACGAGGACCGTATCCGCACTGCCGAGGCCGGCGCGATCGCCTCGCGCGTCGCCGCATTGCCGGGCGTGCGCGCGGCTCTCTATGAGCTGCAACGCGGCTTTGCCCTCCAGCCGGGCGGCGCCATCCTCGACGGTCGCGATATCGGCACGGTGATCTGCCCCGATGCCGCTGTGAAGCTTTACGTCACCGCCAATGCCGAGACCCGGGCAGAGCGGCGCTGGCGCGAACTGGCGGCGAAGGGCGATCCGATCAGCTATGAAACCGTGCTGGCCCAGACCCGTGAACGCGACAGTCGCGATACCGAGCGCGCGGACGCGCCAATGCGCCCCGCCGAAGACGCAACCTTGCTTGATACCTCGTCCTTGAGTATAGACGCGGCGATTGCTGCAGCCATACGAATTGTGGAAAACGCCGGGAAGGCGTGATCCACAAAGGCCTTGGCGATCTCGAAACCGGGCTTACCGACTTCAAATAGCGCGCGATTTCATCGTCGCCGCGAGCTTTGAAACGGGCGCCCATGGAAAAACCCCTTGCCGGGCCGATTTGGCCCAGCGGTGCGAACTACCCCGCGAATTGCGGCTCGCATCGCATTCTGGAGCAACCTCTTACATGTCTACCGAAACCCTTACCCCGACGATCGACGATTTTGCCGCCATGCTGGAAGCCAGCCTGGCCGGCCGCGACCTTGCCGAAGGCCAGGTCATCAAGGGCATTGTTACCGCCATTGAAAATGATTCCGTCGTCGTCGACGTAGGTCTGAAAACCGAAGGCCGTATTCCGGTCCGCGAATTTACCGGCCCTGGTTCCAAAGCCCCCAAGGTGGGCGATGAAGTCGAAGTCTTCCTCGAGCGCATCGAAAATGCTCTTGGTGAAGCCATGCTGTCGCGCGACAAGGCTCGCCGCGAAGAAAGCTGGGATCGCCTCGAGCAGTCCTTCGAGAAGAAAGAACCTGTCAACGGTGCCATCGTCGGCCGCGTCAAGGGTGGTTTCACGGTCGATCTGGGCGGCGCCAGCGCCTTCCTGCCAGGCTCGCAAGTCGATATCCGCCCTGTGCGCGATGTTGGCCCGCTGATGAACCAGGAACAGCCTTTCGCCGTGCTCAAAATGGACCGTCCGCGCGGCAATATCGTCGTCTCGCGCCGCGCCGTGCTTGAAGAATCCCGTGCCGAACAGCGCGCCGAACTCGTTGGCCAGCTGGCCGAGGGCGAAGCCCGTGACGGTATCGTCAAGAACATCACCGATTACGGCGCCTTCGTCGATCTCGGCGGTATTGACGGTCTGCTGCACGTCACCGACATGTCCTGGAGCCGCGTTGGTCATCCATCCGAAGTCGTTGAAGTCGGTCAGAACGTCAAAGTTCAGATCATCAAGATCAACAAAGAGACCCAGCGCATCTCGCTCGGCATGAAGCAGCTGATGTCCGACCCATGGGAAGGCGTTGCCGCCAAATACCCTGTCGGCGCCACCTTCAAGGGCCGCGTGACCAATATCGCCGAATACGGTGCCTTCGTTGAACTCGAAGAGGGCGTTGAAGGCCTGGTCCACGTTTCCGAAATGAGCTGGACCAAGAAGAATATCCACCCAGGCAAGATCCTTTCGACCTCCCAGGAAGTCGAAGTCATGGTTCTCGATGTCGACGCCGACAAGCGCCGCATCTCGCTTGGCGTCAAACAGACCCAGCGCAATCCATGGGAAGTCTTCGCGGAAAACTATCCGTCGGGCTCGCAGATCCAGGGCGAAGTCAAGAACATCACCGAATTCGGTCTGTTCGTTGGCCTGGAAGGCGAAATCGACGGCATGGTCCACCTGTCCGACATCTCGTGGGATCAATCGGGCGAACAGGCCATCGAAGCCTTCAAGAAGGGCGACCTGGTCGACGCGAAAGTTCTAGATGTCGATATCGACAAGGAACGCGTCTCCCTCGGCATCAAGCAACTGGCTGGCGATCCGATGGATTCCTCCGGTGCCAATCGCGGTGACACAGTGACCTGTACGGTCACCGAAATCACCTCGGGCGGTATCGAAGTCACCTTCGGCGATGATGCCGGCGTCAAAGCCTTCATCCGCAAGTCCGACCTGTCGCGCGATCGTGCCGAACAGCGTCCGGAACGTTTTGCGGTTGGCGACAAGGTCGATGCCCGCATTACCAATATCGACAAGGCCTCGCGCCGCGTCTCGCTCTCGGTCAAGGCGCTTGAAATCGCCGATGAACGCGATGCGGTCCAGCAATACGGTTCGTCCGATGCCGGCGCTTCGCTTGGTGATATTCTCGGTGCAGCAATGCGCGAGAAGGATGCCGATAAAGGCGAATAAGACAGTCTGAACCCTCGGGTTCGGCACAAATGGCGGCCGGAGCATCATGCTCCGGCCGCTTTTTTGAATCTGACACATTGACGTGAGCGCAAGCAAAGGTCAGGTTTGTATTTTCAGGCGTGGAGCTGTCGCATGATCAAATCCGAGCTGATCGATAAACTGGCCGAAGCCAATCCTCATCTCTATCACCGGGATGTCGAGCGGGTGGTCAATACGATTCTCGATGACATTACCGAAGCCCTGGCTCGCGGCGAACGTGTCGAACTGCGCGGCTTTGGCGCCTTTTCGGTCCGCCACCGCCCTTCGCGCGTCGGTCGCAATCCGCGCACGGGCGACAGTGTAGCCGTCAAGGAAAAGCACGTCCCCTTCTTCAAGACGGGCAAGGAATTGCGCGAGCGCGTCGATGCCTCGCGCGCGTCGAAATTGATGCCAGCCTGACCGATTGACGCGCATGGTTAGCAATCTTTTTTCTGCCGCTTTGCTCGGCAGGGCCGGATCGCACGCAGATATTGCCCTGACAATTCCCCATCCGGATCCCGGCCGTGATCAGCGATTCACGGCCGCTTAACCGGCGCCTCGAATACTGGCTCAGATGTCGTCGATTTCCGGATACTCCACTTATACACCGCAAGCCCGGCTCGCCATGCCGGCGAAGCCGGAGGCGGCTGCCGGCGGCCGCGCGGCCAGTGCTGCGGACCCGTTCGAGCCGACCAGCAATCTGTCCGATGGCGAAGCCAAACAGCTTGCCGAACTCAAGGCCCGCGACCTCGACGTCAAGGCGCATGAAGCCGCCCACAAGGCCTCCGGCGCGCAATATGCCGGCTCGGCCAGTTTCAGCTATCAGAACGGGCCCGATGGCCGTCAATACGCGATTGGCGGCGAAGTGCCGATCGATGCCGGCGTCATCGCCGGCGACCCTGATGCCACGATCCGCAAGATGGAACAGGTTCGCGCCGCAGCCCTGGCACCCGCCGAGCCTTCGGGCCAGGACCGGTCGGTTGCCGCGCTCGCCACGGCGGCGATCGCCAAGGCCCGGGCCGAAGCCCCGGCCGAAAATGCGTATGCGGCGGGCGAACCGTCAGGTGCCAGTGGGCCACTGAACGGGTCGCTGGCTCAAACCCTGGCCGAAATCGGCCAGGGGGGAGATGAGCCCCCCGGGGACACGGTCTCCCGGTCCTCGGACCTTTCCGCCTACGCGGCAAAGGCCTATCGGCATCAGGCCTCGCCGGGTACTGGTGTGAGCGCCTAGAACTTGCGGTAATAATCGGCGTGATTGCCGAGCTGCGCGAGCAGACGTTCGAACCATCCGAACCAGCCGCCGCCGAGTTTCCAGCGCAAGGCCTTGGCGTCCAATGGCTTGTCATCTTGGGTTTCATTCATCAATTCATAAAGGGTCATATCGACCTCCGTGATAAGCTTGACCTTGCTATAGCGTGGGAAATGCTCCATTGACCAACTGGTATTCAACGGTCTGCCACAAGCTGTCTTTATGAATAGAACGTCCCGCCTGCCGCCCATCAATGCCATCCGTGTCTTCGAGACGGCGGCCCGGCTGGGTAATTTCACCCGCACGGGCGATGCGCTCGGCATGACGCAGGCGGCGGTGAGCTATCAGATCAAGCAGCTGGAAGACCGTCTCGGCTTCGCCCTGTTCGAGCGCATGCCACGCCATGTCGTCCTCACGACGCGCGGCGCCCAGCTGGCGCAGGGCACATCGCAGGCCTTCCGCCTGCTGGAGCGCACCTTCCGCGATGTGCGTGAAGCGCGCGACTCTGTGCTGACGATCACCGCCCTTCCGACTTTCTGTTCCAACTGGCTGGTGCCACGCATCGGCTCCTTCCAGATGGATAATCCCGAACTCGCCGTGCGCATCGATAGCCGCCCCGCCCTGGTCGATATCAAGGCCGGCGATGCCGATATCGGTATCCGGCTCGGCAATGGAAACTGGCCCGGACTGGAGGCTCGGCGCCTGTTTTCCGACACCGCGACGCCTCTGGTCCCGGCCCGCACCGCTGAACGTCATGGCCCTTTCACCACGCCGGACGATTTGCTGCGCCTGCGCCTGATCGGACCAATGAGCTGGTGGCGCGACTGGTTCGCCGGCGCCGGCGGCAACGTCTCCCACCTGCCCGATCGCCCGCATCTGGAACTGGAAACCCAGACCATGGAAGTGGCCGCCGCGATTGCCGCCGGAGATGCTGCCGTGATGGTTTCGCCGCTGTATTTCGCCGAGCAGGTTGCCGGCGGCAGCCTGATCCAGCCCTTCGTGCATGAGACCAGCCACGGCGCGGCACACTGGCTGGTCTTCGACAAGGCCCGCGGCAAGGAGCCGAAGATCTCGGCCTTCGTCAAATGGATGCTGTTCCAGCCGATGGCATTTTGTCTCAATCGGCCACAACCGGCTTTCCCTGAGGCTGGCAACGCGTTAACTCCACCACCATGACCGATATCAAATTCTGTGGCCTGAAAACCGGGCGCGATGTCGCCGCTGCCGTTGGGGCCGGCGCGCGCTGGACCGGTTATGTGATTTTTCCGCCCAGCCCGCGCCATGTCGCACCCGGCCTGGCCGGCGAATTGGCCCATCTGGCCAGGGGCACCGAGACCGTGGCGGTCATGGTCGATCCCGATGACGAGCTTCTGGCCCAGATCCGCGATGCAATGCGGCCCGACTGGATCCAGCTGCACGGGTCGGAGAGCCCCCAGCGCGTGATCCAGGCACGCAGCTACGCCCGCCAGGGCATTATCAAGGCAATTCCGGTCGCAGGCGCCGCCGATCTCGACGCCGCCCGCAGCTACGACCGTATCGCCGACATGCTGTTGTTCGACGCCAAACCGCCGAAGGGCTCTGACCGGCCCGGCGGATGGGGCGAGGGCTATGATTACGGCCTGCTGAAAAACCTGCAGATTTCTGTGCCATGGCTCTTGTCCGGGGGGCTTGAAGCCACCAATGTCTGCAGTGCCATTGCCGCTTCCGGCGCCAGGTCGGTCGACGTGTCCTCGGGCATTGAATCAGCGCCGGGCGTCAAGGATGCCGCAAGAATACAAGCTTTTGCCGATGCGCTTGCACCCGCGCGCACGGCCTGACCTGAAGGAAGAGCGCCATGAGCGATACTGCGCCCGTCGACACCCGACCCAATTCGCTCTCGGCCTGGCCGGACAAAAACGGCCGTTTCGGCGATTTCGGTGGCCGTTATGTCGCCGAAACCCTGATGCCGCTCATCCTCGAGCTGGAAACCGCCTATGAGGCGGCCAAGATCGACCCCGCCTTCATCGCGACCATGGATGAATTCCTGCGCGATTATGTCGGCAAGCCGAGCCCGCTCTACCATGCCGCCCGCCTGACCGAGAATTTCGGCGGCGCCCAGATCTGGCTCAAGCGCGACGAGCTCAATCATACCGGCAGCCACAAGATCAATAATTGCCTCGGCCAAGTCCTGCTTGCCCTGCGCATGGGCAAGACCCGCATCATCGCCGAGACCGGCGCCGGACAGCACGGCGTCGCCACAGCCACCGTCGCCGCCCGCTTTGGCCTGCCGTGCACCGTCTTCATGGGCGCCACCGATGTCGCGCGCCAATCGCCCAATGTTTTCCGGATGAAACTGCTCGGCGCCGAGGTCGTGCCCGTCACTTCCGGCACTGGCACGCTGAAGGATGCGATGAATGAGGCCCTGCGCAACTGGGTCACCAATGTGCACGACACTTTCTACGTCATCGGCACCGTCGCCGGCCCGCACCCCTATCCGGCCATGGTGCGCGATTTCCAGTCGGTCATCGGCCGCGAGGCGCGGGCGCAATTTCTTGAACGCAATGGCCGCCTGCCCGATGCCTGCGTCGCTTGTATCGGCGGCGGCTCCAATGCGATGGGCCTGTTCCACCCCTTCATCGACGACGAGGATGTCCGCCTGATCGGCGTCGAGGCCGCCGGCCTCGGCCTGGATACCGGCAAGCATGCCGCCAGCCTCAAGGGTGGTCGGCCCGGCATATTGCACGGCAATCGCACCTATCTGCTGCAGGATGATGACGGCCAGATCATCGATGCCCATTCGATTTCCGCCGGCCTCGACTATCCCGGCATCGGCCCGGAACACGCCTTCCTGCACGACATGAAGCGCGCCGAATACGTCTCGGCGACCGACGAAGAAGCGCTGGAAATGTTCCAGATCTGCTCCAAGCTCGAAGGCATCATCCCGGCACTGGAGCCCGCCCACGCCCTGGCCCGCGTCCGCGACCTCGCCAAGGAACTCGGCCCCAAGGGCATGATCCTGATGAATATGTGCGGCCGCGGCGACAAGGACGTGCCGCAAGTGGCGGGGATGCTGGGGGTTAAGCTTTGATCGGGACTCTCCTTATCGGGCTGGCGCTTTTGGATACGCCAGCCAGCCAGTTCGAGGGATATCTCGGATTCGATCTGCCGGAGCCCTATGTCTGGCGGAGTGAACTCGCGCAGGAAACTCCACTTCAGATAGACTGCGAGGGGCCGGAGGACGCACCGTGCCCGCACGGGGAAGGGCCACATCTGGACTATGTGGGGACGGTCGCCCAGGCGCTCTACGCTCCACACTGGCAAGGCGCGCCCGGTTTCCGGCAGCTCCTGCAACACAACGGTTGGCAGCCCGTAGAAGCGCAGGGCGATGGAGCCGGAGACTCCGATGGCGGTTCGCCATCCACAGGGCTTCTGCACCCCTTGCAGTTGGTGCCGCCGGTCCGGATGGACTACGAAAACCTTGAACGCATGGAACCCGACATCTGCTACCGCCGGATCGAATTCGCAACAGGCTACCCCGATGCCGTCGGACTGACGATGCACATCTATCCGTGCGCGAGCGAGCCCGTTCACTGACCGGCAGGGCCGACACCGAGAGCTTGTCGCCATGACACCCCTCGCACGGCGCTTGATTGTAACTACATTTGTAGTTATAGTGCCGCATGTTCGAATGGGATGAGGCGAAGAACGCGGCCAATATCGCCAAGCACGGGTTGAGTTTCCAGGAGGCCGTACAGGCCTTCGATGGCCCGGTTTTCACCATTGTCGATGACAGGGTGGATTATGGCGAACGCCGCGAAATATCGATCGGGCTGATCGATGACCGCGCGATAATCGCCATCGTTCACACCGACAGGCAGGGCCGCACGCGCCTCATCTCGGCGCGGCGGGCCAACAGGAAGGAAAGGGCGCTCTATCATGGCCATTATTCGCAAGAAACTCAGTGATCTCCACGTCTCCGAAGAGCGTGTCGCCGAGATCGCGAACATGCCTGACGAGGATATCGATTATTCCGATATCCCCGAGCTGGATGAAGCCTGGTTCGCCAAGGCCGAGTTGCGCATGCCCGTGACCAAGGAACAGGTCACCTTGCGGCTTGACGTCGACATTCTGCGGTTCTTCAAGGCGCAGGGCAAAGGCTATCAAACCCGCATCAATGCGGTGCTGCGCGCCTATGTCGATGCGATGAAGAAGGGTGAGGCATGAGGCTTCAAGATGTGAGACGGTATCGCGTAGCACGCGCAGGAGCAGATCGCTGACATGACCAATCGCCTCTCCACCCGTTTCTCCGAACTTGAAGCCTGGGGCCGGCCCGGTTTCGTCGCCTATATCATGGCCGGCGATGGCGATAGCGCCGGCCTGCTCGCAGCCCTGCCGGCTGCCGGTGCCGATGTGATCGAGCTGGGCATGCCCTTCACCGACCCGATGGCCGATGGTGCCTCGATCCAGGCCGCCGCCCTGCGCTCGCTTGGTGCCGGCATGACGCTGAAAGGCACGCTGGAACAGGTTCGCGGCTTTAGAAAGCATGATCAAACCACCCCGATCGTGCTGATGGGCTATGCCAATCCGATCCATTCCATGGGCTGGGAGAAATTCGCCAAGGCCGCGGCCAAGGCCGGCGTTGACGGGCTGATCTGCGTCGACCTGCCACCGGAGGAAGACAGTGTGCTGCGGCCGCATCTGGCCAAGCTGGGCATTTCGATGATCCGCCTCGCCACCCCGACGACGGACGACAAGCGGCTGGCAACCGTGGTCGAAAACACCTCCGGTTTCGTCTATTACGTGTCCACGACGGGTGTAACCGGGGCCGGTTCCGGCGCGGTCACCGAGGTTGGCGCTGCCGTGGCGCGCGTCAAGGCGGCGAGCGGCCTGCCGGTCGTGGTCGGCTTTGGCGTTCGCACGCCGGAACAGGCGATGGCGATCGCCAAATGCGCCGACGCGGTCGTTGTCGGCTCGGCGATTGTCGATGCGATGCATGATGGCGGTGTTGCGGGCGCGGTGAAATTGGTGAAAACCTTGTCCGCCGCCACACACGGCGTGAAACGATGAGAAACGGGCAATGAGGGATCGGGATTCGGAAATGAGCTGGCTCTCCAAAATCACCCCTCCGGGGATGTCGAAAATATTCTCCAAGCGGGATACGCCCGACAATCTCTGGGTCAAATGTCCGATCTCCGGCGAGATGGTGTTCCAGAAGGATCTGGAGGCCGGCCAGTTCGTTACGCCTGCAGGCCATCACATGCGGATCGGGCCGGCCTGGCGTTTCCAGTTCACCTTCGACGATGCCTTCGAGGAGCTTGACACACCGGAAGTCCCCAAGGACCCGCTGAAATTCCGCGACGAGAAGACCTATGTCTCCAAGATCGCCGCGGCGCGCAAGAAAACCGGGCGCGATGATGCGATGGCGATCGCCATCGGCCGCATTGGCGGCGTCGAGGCCGTGGTTCTGGTACAGAATTTCGCCTTCATGGGCGGCTCGCTCGGCATGGCCGCCGGCGAGAGCTTCATCAAGGCGGCCGAGACCGCGATTGCCAAACGCGCCCCGCTGATCGTCTTCACCGCCGCCGGCGGTGCGCGCATGCAGGAAGGCGCCCTGTCGCTGATGCAGATGCCGCGCACCACGATTGCCGTCGAGATGATGCGCGATGCCTCCCTGCCCTATGTCGTCGTGCTGACCGATCCGACCACGGGCGGCGTCACCGCCTCCTATGCCATGCTCGGCGATGTCCAGATTGCCGAACCGGGCGCCCTGATCGGCTTTGCCGGCCCGCGCGTGATCGAACAGACGATCCGCGAGAAACTCCCCGAGGGTTTCCAGCGCGCCGAATACCTGCTGGAAAAGGGCATGATCGACCAGGTCGTTCACCGCCATGAAATTCCGGCAACGCTGGCGCGCATGCTGCGCGTCCTGATGAAGCGGCCCAGCGCGTCGACACCCGCCCGCCTGGCACCGCCCTCGCCCGATCATGTGGCGGCGGACGGAGGATCGAATGAGCGCCCGACGCCAGGACGTTGACGATGCGCTGACGCGGCTCGCGCGGCTGCACCCCAAGACGATCGACCTGTCCCTGGGACGGCTGCAGCGCCTGCTCACGGCGCTGGGAAACCCCCAGGACCAGCTGCCGCCGACCATCCACGTCGCCGGCACGAACGGCAAAGGCTCGACCTGCGCCTATCTGGCCCATATGGCCCGCGCCAATGGCCAGAAAGTCCATATCTATACCTCGCCGCATCTGGTTGATTTCAACGAACGCATCCAGATCGACAGCCAGCCGGTCGGCGACCAGGCGCTGATCGAGGCCTTTGCCCGCTGCGAAGCGGCGAATTTCGGCGAGCCGATCACGTTTTTCGAGATCACCACGGCTGCCGCCTTCCTGCTGTTCAGCGAACATCCCGCCGATCTGCTGATCCTCGAGGTCGGGCTGGGCGGTCGCTATGATGCGACCAATGTGATCGCCAAGCCGATCCTGTGCGTCATCACCGCGATCAGCCTGGACCATCAGGAATATCTCGGTTCCGAGATCGGTCTGATCGCCCGCGAAAAGGCCGGGATCTGCAAATTCGGCGTCCCGACCATTATCGGTCGCCAGGATCCGGCTGCCGAGGCGA
>JBNMNI010000013.1:0-12005 GCA_051275375.1 Maricaulis sp.
CCCGATAGATGGCCTCGAAGCGCTGGCGTTCCTCGACCAGGGCGTCATTGAGCTGTTTCTGGGTGTCGATATTCCAGATGACGCCGCTGATATTGAGAACCCGCCCGTCAGGATCGGTTTTCACGACGCGGCCGGTAACCTGATACCAGGTCCAGTGGCCCTTGCGGGTCTTCATCCTGTAAGCGATGTCGCCGAGCGGCCGGGTGCCCTTGAACATGGCTGCAATGACTTCGGCGACCAGTGGCAGGTCTTCGGGATGAACCTTGTCGAGCCAGGCCTGGGTCGGGACGCGCACTTCCGAAGCGTCGGCGAATAATTCCCCAGCGATATTGCCGCGGATCCAGAGCTCTTCCTGCTCGGTGTCGATGCGGAAAATCCCGAGCGCCGTCGCCTGGATCGCATCGCTCAATTGCTGTTCGCGCTCTTCCAGGCGTTGCTTGGTTCGAAGCCGCTCGGTGATATCCGACATGAAGCCTGTCGCGGCCGTGGGGCGGCCCCGGGCATCGCGCGCACTGATACGGCCGCGATTGTGAATGCTGATCCAGCCATCCTTTTCCGAACGGATCCGGGCGGTGAAATCGACGCTCTCGGCGGTATCTGCAATGAGTGCGGCAAGGGACCGGTTGGCGATGGCGCGGCCTGCGGCGTCGAACCGGTCTATGAGGTCATCGAGGGCAATGCGCGCATCGCCCGGCGGCAGGCCGAGCATTTCGCTGATAACCGCGGTAACGTCGCAGACCCGCGTCTGGAGATTGACCCGCCAGGCCCCCTCATTCGTAGCCTGCAGCGCATTGCGGAACTGGAGGTCGCGATCGGCCAGCTCGGCCTGCAGGCGCTTTTCCTCCGTTATGTTGGAATGGGTTCCTGCGGCACGCAGGGGTTTGCCCTCTTCGTCCCATTCGATGACCCGGCCGCGACTTCGGACCCAGACGATTTCGCCATTATGGTCCAGGACCCGGAAATCAAACACGCTGACCTCGGCGGCATGTTCACCGGGCAGCGGCGCGCGTTTCAGCCTGGCAAGCCGCGCGGTGCCGAGCTCGCGATCCTCGGGCGGCCGGCTGGCCAGCCAGGCCTCGATCGGCATTTCCTCGTTCGCCTTGCCGGGATGCACCAGATCCGCCAGGAAGCCGGATACCCGCACTGTCTGGCGTGCGAGGTCAACGCTCCACGCCCCATCCCTCACCGATTCCAGCGCCTCGCGCACCAGTTGTTCGCTGCGGGCGAGGCGGCCTTCCAGCCGCTTCTGCTCCGAAATATCGGTCAGCACGCCGGCCATTATGATGGGCTGACCGTCATGCTTGATCAGCCGGCCATGGGATCGCAACCAGACCCATTCTCCTGACCGGATATCGCGCAGCCGGTATTCGGTATCGACGGTATCCGCCTCGCCATTGATCAGATTGCTGGTCGCCGCGACGACGGTTTCGCGTTCATCCGGATGGATTTCGGCGAGCCAGAGGTCCATGCTGATTTTTTCCGGCTGATCGGGGATGCCAAGCATCTCCCGGATCGGCCCGATGGCCGATATTCCCGGCAGGGCGGGATCGATTTCCCAAACGCCGCACGAACCCGCCGCGATCGCGTTCTCCAACTGCCGTTCCCGTTCGGCGAGCCGGATTTCCAGCTCCCGCCGCTCGGTGACGTCGGCGATGACGCCCGAGATGCGCAAGGGCCGGCCATCGCGCCCGAATTCGCTGACCCGTCCACGTGTCTGCAACCAGCGCCAGGCGCCATCGGCGCGCCGGGCCCGGTAGACGGTGTCGAGCTTCATGGTGGGGCGCTTGCCCAGGAGATCGATGGCGCGGTTGAACTCCGCCCGGTCGTCCTCAGCCAGGGCCTCGGTCCAGCGCGCGAGGCTGATCGTCGCATCGCTTGCCTTGATCCCGAGGAATTCATTGACGAAGCCGCGGGTCGATCCCAGCCCGGACGCCAGGTTGAGCGAGAATGTTCCTTCATTGGCCGAGGACAGGGCCACCCGAAGCTGGACATCGCTGGCCTCCAGCCGGGCGTGCAGGCTCAGTTCGGCGGTCACATCCCGGATGATGCAAAGGAAGCCCGTGCGCTCGCCGGTCGAGGCAATGACCGGGCTGGCATTCGTTTCGCCATCAAATACGCGGCCCGAACTCGCGCGGTAGCGCACAACATAGGATGGGGTGTCATCGGCGCTTCCGGCATTGAAACGGGCCTCGCCCAGCCGGTCATAATCTCTCGGATCCGCGTAGAAACCCTGCACCGAAGTCCCGCGGGCCTCCACCTCCTTGCGGGCGAAGAGGCGTTCGGCTGCGGGATTCATGGCTTCCAGTTCCCGACCGGTATTCGTTACGATCACCGCATTGGGGGAATCGCGGTAGAGCGTTCGAAGCATGTCCTTCGGGTCGATCATCATTCCGGTTTCTGTCTGGGCCCGAATGCCAGAATCGGGTCTTTCGCGAGGCGAGCTTGCCCCAGTCAGCAGGCATGTCCAAGCCCGCCAGAATGCAGCGCGGCACCGGGCCCGGTCATTGGGCCTCCTGACGCGCTGCGAATGGACGTTTCGTTCAAACAGGACAGGCGTTGCCACCGGGTTGGCGGCCGCGCCGGTTTACGATTTCTGACCGGAATGACAAGCGAGTTCATTTGATATGACCACAGCATATGATGACGCGCGCGCTGGTCTTACGCGATATCGACGATATGCTCCGTGGTCAAAATTCCGTGTGTGAAGGAGTCTGATTGTGTTGCATAGCGGAAAGAATCCAGCCGTCGAGGCGCCGATCCTGCAGGTGGATAACCTGGACATCCGGTTTGCGACGCCTGACGGAGAAGTCAATGCTGTGCGGGGCATCTCGCTCGAGATTGCGGCAGGCGAATGCCTCGCTGTGGTTGGCGAATCCGGCTCGGGCAAGAGCCAGACCTTCCTGGCGGCCATGGGCTTGCTGGCTTCGAACGGACGCGCCACCGGGTCAATCCGCTATCGCGGTCAGGAGATTCTCGGCCTGGCGCCCAACAAGCTCAATCGCGTCCGCGGCCGCAAGATGACGATGATCTTCCAGGATCCGCTGACGTCTCTGACGCCGCATATGCGGATCGGGGACCAGATGAGTGAAGTGCTGGGGATTCACCTCAAAATGCACGGCAAGCAGGCCGAAAAGCGCGCGCTGGAATGGCTGGACCGGGTGCGAATTCCCGAAGCGCATCGCCGCCTGAGCCAGTTTCCGCACGAATTATCAGGTGGCATGCGCCAGCGGGTCATGATCGCAATGTCGATGCTGTGTGAACCCGATCTGCTGATTTGCGACGAGCCGACCACCGCGCTGGACGTCACCGTCCAGGCCGAAGTGCTCGACATCATGGACGAGCTCAAGCGCGATACCGGCGCAGCCCTGGCCTTCGTCACCCACGACATGGGTGTGGTGGCGCGGATGGCCGACCGGGTCGAGGTGATGCGCTATGGCGAATATGTCGAAGGCGGCGTTTGCGAGGATATTTTCGCCAGGCCCAAGCATGAATACACCCGCATGCTGCTCGACGCGATGCCGCGTATCGACGCGCCGGACCGGCCGGGCCATGTCCAGCTCAAGCCTGTGGTCGACCAGGATGGCGCGGCGCCGCTGCTGAGTGTCGATGATATCAAGGTCCAGTTTCCGATTCGCATCACCGGCGGGCTGCGCCCGACCTATAAGGTGTTGCGCGCTGTCGACGGTGTCAGTTTCGATCTGAAATCCGGCGAGACGCTGGGCGTGGTAGGCGAATCCGGTTGCGGCAAGTCGACCCTGGCGCGCGCCGTGCTGCGCCTCGTGCCGGCCCAGCACGGCGCGGTCACCTGGATTGGCCGCGACCTGCTCGGCCTGAGCCGGCAGGATATGCGCAAATCCCGTGAAGACCTGCAGATCGTCTTCCAGGACCCGATGGCCTCGCTCGATCCGCGCATGACGATCGGCGCCTCGATTGCCGAGCCGATGCAGACTTTCCGCAAGAAGATGAATCGCGATGAGCGCCAGGATGCGGTGCGCGAGATCATGGACCGGGTCGGTCTCGACCGGAATATGATCAATCGCTATCCGCACGAATTGTCCGGCGGCCAGAACCAGCGCGTCGGCATTGCCCGCGCCATGATTCTCAACCCGAAACTGGTGATATGCGACGAGGCGGTTTCGGCGCTGGATGTCTCGATCCAGGCCCAGATCGTTGAATTGCTGATCAAGCTGCAACAGGATCTCGACCTGTCGATGATCTTCATCTCGCACGATCTTTCCGTGGTGCGGGAGATTTCCCACCGGGTGATGGTGCTCTATCTCGGGCGTATCGTTGAAATGGCTGATCGCAACCAGATCTATGAAGACCCGCGCCATCCCTATACCCAGGCACTGATCTCCGCTGTGCCGGTCCCCGACCCGCTGATCGAGAAATCCCGCAAACGCCTGAAGCTCGACGGCGAATTGCCGTCGCCAATGGATACGCGGGCGCAATTGCGCTTCATGCAGTCGAAACTGATCGATGATCCCGACGCCGAGCAATATCAGCCGCAATTGATCGAGGTTGAACCGGGCCACTGGGTCGCCGAGCACGATCCGATCGAACAAGCCGCGGAATGATGCCCGGCGGCGTTACGGTCAATTAAATCGACTGCGGCGCTGCGACCGCTATGGTGCCGCAGGCAATCAACCCGAAATGGTGAATTATATGTCGGTGAAAACCCTTGTCCGGACCGCATTTCTGCCGCTGCTTGCGGCGCTCATGCTCGTGGGCTGCGAGCCGGCGGGGCAATCGGATAGCGCGGTCTGGCCCCAGGATGTCAGCGATCTCGCTGCCGATCCCTCGGTTCGCTATGGCCAGCTGGAGAATGGTCTGCGCTACGCCATCCTGGCCAATCAGACGCCGCCCAATGTCGCCTCGGTGCGCATGGTGTTCGATATGGGTTCGCTCGGCGAGAGCGACGACCAGCGCGGCATTGCGCATTTCATCGAACATATGGCCTTCAACGGTTCCACCCATGTCGCCGAGGGCGAAATGGTGCCGCTGCTCGAGCGTCATGGCCTGCAATTCGGACCCGACACCAATGCCTTTACCGGCCTCAACACGGTTGGCTATCAGCTTGACCTGCCCGAGGCCGACGGGGAATCGATCGATACGGCGCTGTTCCTGATGCGCGAAACCGCCAGCGAACTGCTGTTCGATCCAGAGGCGATTGACCGCGAGCGCGGTGTGGTGCTGTCCGAAGAGCGCTTCCGCAATACGGCGATCTCGCGCTGGGGTTCGGCGCTGCAATATTTCCAGCTGCCCGGCACGCTGGTACCCGAGCGCGACCCGATCGGCACAGTCGAGATTCTGGAGACGGCCCAGCGCGAGGCTTTCGTTGATTATTACGAGAATTTCTACGTGCCGCAGCGTGGCATGATTGTTGTTGTCGGCTCGATCGATCCCGACGAGATCGAGGCCAAAATCCAGGAGGCCTTTGGCGACTGGCAGGCGCGCGATGATGCGCGCGCCGACCCGGATCTCGGCACGGTTCTGGCCTCGCGGCCCTTCTCCGTGGGATATTTCAACGATCCGGAAGTCTATACGATTTTTACAGTCAACACGATCAAGCCCTACCAGCCCCGCATTGATACTGCCGAGAACCGCTTTCGCGACAATCTCGCGAATTTCGGCGACGCCATCCTGTCGCGCCGTCTGCGTACCCTCGTCAATTCCGGCGTGTCACCCCTCCTGCAGGCCGGTGCCAGTCACTCGGCCGATTATGAGCTGGCAAACGAGGCCGGTGTGCTCGCCGTCACAACGCCGGACCGTTGGCGTGAAGCGGTTGGCGTGATCGAGCAAGAGCTGCGCCGGGCGAGCGAACACGGTTTCACCCAGGCGGAACTCGACGAGCAGATCGCCAATTTCCGGACAATGCTGCAAAGCTCGGCCGACCAGGCCGGTACGCGCGATAGCGACGAGTTGTCGGACGCGATCTGGTCCAGCTGGCGCGGTGATCAGGTGTTCACGACGCCAGCCTCCAGCCTGGCGCGTTTCGAGGCCAGCGCGGACCGGATCACGCTTGAGGCCGTCAATGCCGCCTGGCGCGAATTGTGGAGCGGTGCCGAACCCCTGCTGTTTCTGGCCAGCTCCGAGCAGATCGAGGACCCCGAGGCGAGCATTCGCGCGGTCTGGGATGCGAGTGCGGCCATCCCGGTCGCGGCGCCGCAGGACGGCGGATCACAGAGCTTTGCCTATACCGATTTCGGTCCGGCCGGGACTGTTGCAGAGCGCACGGAGATCGAGGATCTCGGTCTTGTCCGCCTGCGCTTCGGGAATGGTGTCGCGGTAACGCTGAAACAGACCGATTTCGAAGACCAGAGTGTGTTGGTGCGGGTGCAGTTTGGCCGGGGCGAATTGGAGCCGCGTGCGGTGCCGGCCGTCGATCTTCTGACGAGCTCGGTCTTCGCCGCCTCCGGTCTCGGCGCCCACAGTGCTGACGATCTCCTGCGCGTTCTGGCAGGCCGTTCGGTCGGGATTAGTTTCAATGTCGGCGACGATAATTTCAGCTTCTCGGCGATGACGACTCCAGTTGATTTCGCGGTGCAGATGGATGTGTTCGCGGCCTTCATGACCGACCCTGGCTGGCGCGAAGAGGGATTGGCGCAATATCGCGGCCAGGCGACCGAAGTCCGGCGCAATCTCTATTCCCTGCCAACGGGTATTCTGCAGGCCGAAGTTTCGCGCATGCTGCATGGCGGCGATGCGCGCTATGGCTATCCCGATGAAGAGGAAGTTGCCGGCGTCGATATCGCTGCAATGCAGGCCTTTCTCAATCCGGCGCTGCAGAGTGCGCCCATCGAGATCACGATCGTTGGCGATATTTCCGAACAGGACGTCATCGCTGTTGTCGCCGCGAGCTTTGGCGCGCTGCCGCCACGTGCCGACAGCTGGCCGGATTATGACGAGGCCCGCGATATCCGCTTCCCGGCACCGGTGGCCGAACCTGTGGTGCTGCGCCATAACGGGCCTGACTACCAGGCGATGGCGAATGTCTACTGGCCGACTTTCGACGATAGCGATTCGCATCGCACCCGCTCGCTCTCCCTGCTGCGGGCCGTGTTCGACCTCAAGCTGACCGAACGCTTGCGCGAGGCGGAAGGCTTCACCTATTCAGCCTTCAACGATTCAACCAGCTCCGACGTCTATCCCGATTACGGCTATCTCTGGGTCGGGGTCGATGTGCGCGTCGAGAATGTCGACGCTACCTATGCCGCGATTGATGAGCTTGCGGCCGCCCTTGCGGCGGGCGATATCACGGAGGACGAAATCCTGCGTGCGCGCCGGCCGCTGCTGGAGCAGATCGAGGCGGCGTTCGAGAATAATGCGGCCTGGCTCAACTGGCTGTCGCAATCCTGGTCCAAGCCCGAGCGGCTTGACCGGATTCGCGGCCTGACCGCCGATTATGAAAGTATTTCCCGCGACGAGCTGGTCGCATTGGCAGCAAGCTATCTGCAGCCTGAGACCAGTTGGCGCGTTACGATATTGCCACGCGAAGCCGAGTAGAATCGGCTCTGCAGGCATCACTGGACCGGGCCCGATGGCCCGAATTGGAGACTTGAAATGAAACTTGCCTTGCTGACCACCGCCGCGCTTGCCCTGACGCTGGCGGCCTGTTCGAACGGAGATGTTGCTGTGAACGACGAGACGCAGACAGAGGCGGCGGCCACGACAGAGACCACAGACACGACAAGTGTAACCGAAGAGGCGGCGCCTGCCGCTCCGGCAGTGGCGAGTATTGAATCTTCAATCGTCGCCGAGGCCCGTGCCTGTGCCGCGGCAGCCGATACGACAATGCTGGTCGCGGATGCGACCGATGGCGGCAATCAGGATCCCGAGGCCAATGCCGCGGCGGCCTTCGCCTATCTCGACGCTGTCCGCGCCGAGCCTTGCGTGTTTGAATTGCCGTCCGGCCTGCTCTTCCGAGTTCGCCAAGCCGCCGAAGGCGGGATTTCGCCGGTTTCCGGCGATCTGGTGACCGTCCATTACCGCGGCATGTTTGCCTATGGCGGCGAGTTCGATTCCTCCTATGCGCGCGGCGAGCCGGCAACCTTCCCCTCCGACCGGCTGATCGCCGGCTGGGTCGAGGCCCTGCCGCTGATGCGTGTCGGCGAAAGCTGGGACCTGTTCATCGCGCCGGAGCTCGCTTATGGCAGCCGCGGCACGCCGGGCGGTCCGATCGGCCCGAACGAGGCCCTGGTCTTCCAGCTGGAGCTGATCGACGTGCCAGGCGCACGCTAGCAGACACGAATCCGGGAGGGGAACCGGTTAAACGCTTCCCCTCCCGGACCGGAGACGGCGAAGCCGTATCGGAAGCGGCTTGAACAGCGAAACCGGTTGCCGGTTTTGCTGAAAATCCTCTAGCGGGCCAGGCGCAGGTTTGCGAGATCGCCGGCGATCATTTCGAACGTGTCCCGCAGCGCCGAGGATGATGGCGAGTCGAAATACATGCTGGGGCTCGAGGCGCAGGTTTCCATCATGTCCCGGGTCGAGCTGGAGCTGACCTGGAAGGTGATCGTATAGACTCGGATGCCCTGGGACTTTGCATAGGCGCAAGCAGCGGCGGTGCGGTCGTCGAGCGCGTCGCTGAGCCGACCGCTGCTCGAGGTGCGAATGCCCAGCCGGTTGTCATTGATATAGCCATAGCCCTCATAGCGGGACATGAATTCGGTGTTCTGTCCGTTCAGCACGTTCTGGCCATCGGTCAGGATCACCATCGCCTTGAGTACGTCGCGATCATCATAGTCGGTACCCTCGGTGAAGGGCATTTGCGGCGAAAGCACACGCACACCCCAGCCGACACCATTGGCGATATTGGTATTGCCACTCGCCTCCATGTCGGAGATGGCGCTGTCGACCCGCGAGCGTGTTGCGGTCAGCGGCGTGATCGGTGTCACCGTGCAGGCGTAATTGGGTCCACCGCGGTCGGGCCGGGCATCGTCATATTTCGGCAGGTATTGCATCCGTTCGACCACGCCGCCGGAAGTATCATCATCCAGATAGTCGTTGGAGTAGTTCGAGATATCCGGCTCATCCGGTGCGAAATACGGGATAAAGAGCGTTTCCGGCCGGCTGGTGCTGGGGGGAGTGTCGTCGATGTCCATCGGCAGTGACCGCGCTTCGACGCAGCCCCCCCAATTGGTATATTGGAGCTCGTCGAACAGATCCCAGTGATTGGGATGAATGGTCTCGGTGGTGCAGGTGGCGTCGTCATCATCGTCGTCATCATCGTCACGACCATGTCGCCCACGCCCACGCCCTCGACCTCCGCCACCGCTGCTGGTGCAGGTTTCAGACTCGAAGTCGCCACCAGCCCACTGGGCATGTATGGGCGAGGTCGCGTCAGGGTCCAGCCACCAATCGCGCTCAAAACCGGTGCCGACATTGACCGTCGCGGCGAAGGGAACCAGGCCAATCTTGACGTCATCGGGATCGTCAGCGCCATCGAACAGGATTTCCGAAAGCAGATGTGCCGCATCGCGCAGGCCAGAGATCTTCGAGCCCCGCATCGAGCCGGTATTATCAAGCACCATGGCCAGCTCGATGCGCTGACGGGCGCGCTGGGCCACACTTTCCCAATGCACGGTGATGGTGTTGATCCCGGCCAGGCCGAGCATGGTCGTACGGACCTGGGCCGCACCGCGCACGGTGACGCTGTCGGTAACCGGATCGAGTGTGACGGAGATGTCGGTAATATCGCCCAGTTCGCGTTCGGGGTAGTTGGCATTGATGAAACTGGTGGCGATCTCCAGCGCGTCCTCATCATCGATCGAGGAGTTGACGCCGACTGCCAGGGCGGCGGCGTCGAGCGCCTGGGCGAGCCGGCTGCGGGCATTCATCGCCGTACTCAGATCCACTGAGCCGCCGGCCAGCAGGGTGACGGGCGCCAGGGCCAGTGAGAAAATGACGGCCACATTTCCCCGCCGATTGGTGGCAAAATTGGCGATTTTTCTAAAAATACAATCCAGGAACATGAGCACTTACCACCATCAATTTGGTAAAACTCTACAGGTTCGAGGTTAAAGGGCCGTTAGATAAGGTGGTTAATGGCGTAGAAGCTATCGCAACAGACGTAGATTGGCCAAATCACCGGCAATCATCTCGAAAGCATCGCGCAGTGCTGAGGATGAGGGCGAGTCAAAATACAGGCTCGGACTCGAGGCGCAGCCTTGCATCATATTGCGCGTCGCACTGGCGCTGACCTGGAAGGTGATCGTGTAGACACGGATCCCTTGCGCCTTGGCGTAATCGCAAGCCGCCGTGGTGCGGGCATCGAGCGCGTCACCGAGCAGATTGCTGTTCGAGGTGCGGATGCCGAGCCGGTTGTCGCTGATGAAGCCATAGGCCTCGTAGCGGGACATGAAGTCATTATTCTGGCCGGACAGGACATTCTCGCCATCGGTCAGGATCACCATCGCCTTGAGCACTGAGCGGTCGTCATAGGGCACACCTTCGGTGAAGGGCATTTGCGGCGACAGGACGCGCACGCCCCAGCCGATACCATTGGCGATATTCGTATTGCCGCTGGCTTCCATGTCGGAAATGGCATTGTCGACCCGCGAGCGTGTCGCGGTCAGCGGCGTGATCGGCGTTACCGTGCAGGCGGCATTCGGCCCGTTGAAATTCGGTCGCGCATTCTCATACTTCTCCAGATTGCGCAATCGGTTGGCAGAGCTCCCGGACACACCGCTCGGCAAGGCATCGCTCAGATAGCTGTTGGAATATCCTGAGGTGTCCGGCTCGTCGGGTGCAAAATAGGGTACAAACAGCGTCTCCGGCCGGCTCAGCGTGGGCACGGTGTCGTCAATATCCATCGGCAGGGCGCGCGCTTCGACACAGCCACCCCAATCCGTGCTGCGCAGCGTATCGAACAAGTCCCAGTGATTGGGGTGAATCGTCGTGGTCGTACAGCTTCGCCGGCTTCCACGGCCCGTGCACACCTCGGTGGTTTGATCGCCGCCAGCCCACTGGGCGTGGATCGGCGAGATCGCATCGGGGTCCAGCCACCAGTCGCGTTCAAAGCCCGTGCCGACATTCACTGTCGCGGCGAAAGGAACCAGGCCGATCATCACGTCGCCAGGATCGTTGATCCCTTCGAAAAGGATTTCCGACAGCAGATGGGCCGCATCGCGCAGGCCAGAGATCTTCGAGCCCCGCATGGAGCCGGTATTATCGAGCACCATGGCCAGCTCGATGCGCTGACGGGCACGCTGGGCCACACTTTCCCAATGCACGGTGATGGACGGGATCCCGGCCAGGCCGAGCATGGTCGTGCGGACCCGGGCTGCTCCGCGCACGGTGACGCTGTCGGTAACCGGATCGAGCGTGACGGAGATGTCGGTAATATCGCCCAGTTCGCGTTCAGGGTAATTGGCATTGATGAAGCCATTGGCGATCGCCAGCGCATCCGCATCGGAGACCGATGAATTGACCCCCACGGCGAGCGCCGCTGCATCAAGGGCCTGGGCCAGCCGGCTGCGGGCATTCATCGCCGTGCTGAGATCAACCGACCCGCCGGCCAGCAGGGTAACGGGCATGAGCGCCAGAGCGAAAATCACCGCGACATTGCCGCGGCGGTTTCTCGCGAATCCAGCGAGTCTGTTGCAGAACCATGGGAGGCTCATTTTGGGAACACCAGCATCTATTCGCTGGGAACCTACCGGTTTGGCGTTAAAACGCCGTTAGAAATCGTAGTTAATTTTGAGTGACTTATCGCGAGAGGCGCAGATTGGCCAGATCGCCGGCGATCATATCAAACGCATCGCGCAGGGCGTCTGAAGAGGGCGAGTCGAAATACAGTCCGGGATGGGTCGCACAGGCCTGCATCATGTTGCGGGTGGAGTTGGAGCTGACCTGGAAGGTGATGGTGTAGACCCGTATGCCGAGCCCCTTGGCGTATTCGCACGCCGCCGCGGTGCGGGCATTGAGGGCGTTGCGGATCGTGGTGTCGTTCGACGAGACGATGCCGAGCCGACCGTCGCGCATATAACCATAGCCGGAATAGT
>JBNMNI010000014.1:0-11981 GCA_051275375.1 Maricaulis sp.
CGTGCCGCGAACCGTCGCCAGGAAGTTTGAAAGCCGTGCCGATGGCATTCTCTACACCATTGTCCTGTCGGGCAATGAACCAGGCGCGCCCGGCCGGATGTCGCGATTTTCGACCCTGATGGCGACGATCTCCTCAAGGCCGATCGAGCAGGATGCAGAAACGCCTCAAACCGGCGAGGAGCGATGATCTAGCGCATTTTCATCGAAATAAAAGTCAATGAAAATGCTCTAGTTCTTTGTTTTAACACATTTTCGAACCGCAAAACCGGTTCCCACTTTTGCTGAAAATGATCTAGCGCCCGAAGGCGCGGAATGCCTCGACGACCTGCAGATAGACATCCCGTTTCCACGGAATGATCAGATCGGGAAGCTCTGCCAATTCCCCCCAACGCCAGGCGTCGAATTCGACCTCGGCATGGCGATTGAGATCGATATCGGCATCGCTGGCGAGGAAGCGGAAGGCAAACCAGCGCTGTTTCTGTCCGAGATGGCGCTTCTTGTGAAAGCGCGGATCCTCGCGCACCTCCGGCGGATAATCATAGGCGATCCAGCCCGGGATATTGCCGAGCGGCTCGACACAGGCCGGTCCGATGCCGGTTTCTTCCTCGAGTTCGCGCAGAGCGGCGGTCTCTGCCGCCTCGCCTGTTTCCATTCCGCCTTGCGGCAATTGCCAGTTCCAGGGCGGCGGCGTGCCTTCGCGGCGGCCGAGCCAGACCTGGCCCTGGGCGTTGAACAGGGCAATGCCGACATTGGCGCGATGAAACGGCCAGGGATCGCTTGGCGCCGACACTAGTGGCCCGAGGCCGGCGGCGCCGGCGCGTGTTCGCCGCCACTGGATGCCTCGGCAGGCGGGCGTGACCAGCGATTGTCCAGGACTTGCTCGGGCTCGGGTTCCAGCGCGCGCGCTTCCGCCTCCAGCCTGGCCTGCAATCGCCGCCGTGCCATCACGGCTGAGGGCGGCGCAAGCTGATAGCCGCGCGTGTCCAGGCTATTGGCCCAGTCACGGACATGGTTCACCGTCGTCGGATAGGAGAAGCCGGCCCCCAGCGCGGTGCCATTCTGCAGCGCCAGGGCTTCCAGGGTGAGCAGATGGTCATCAATCGCGCTCGGGCTTGGATCCTCATCGAGGACACGGTCAGCGATCGCATACTGGACATCGGTTGCCTGGGCCGCGAGATCGATCACCGTGCGGCGTCCGGCACCGTCATGCAGGAAGGCGACACCGCGATTTTCCAGGCTTTGCAGCAGCTGTGTCATGGCCGGTTCGGAGGCGGAGAAGCGGGCGCCGAGATAGTTTGAAACCGCAAAATAGCCCGTCGTGCGGCTCATCACCCATTCCAGTCGCGCCAGATTCTCGGCCGGAGCGCCATCGGCCAGCAGGGTCTGCGGCCCGGGATCATTGTTGGGATAGTCGAAGGGCTCCATCGGCGCTTCGATCAGAACCTCATGGCCGGCAGCGCGGGCCAGATCGACCCAGGCCTGCAGATCGCGGGTATAGGGCGCGAAGCTGAGGGCGATTTCCGGCGGCAAATCATCGATGGCGCTCTGGGTCACGGCGCGGTTCAGCCCCATGCCGCCGATCACAACGGCGACGGTCGGTGCCACCGGATCGCCATGGAAGGGACGGGCATAGGCCCTTGAGGAACGCAGGCCATTGGCCGGGATGACGGGCAGCGGGCCATTGGGCGTATTTTCACTGAGACCGGGCAGTGGTGCCGGTGCGAGCGCCTGTGCCCCGGGCGCGCGGGCGGCATGGCGCGCTTCTGCTGCAGCGGGATCGGAACCGGCATTCTGCACCGGCGGCGTCTCGAACCGGTCCTCGACGCCAGCCAGGCGCACCTCGTCAGCGCCATCCGGCTCGACAAACCGGATGACAGGTGGCTCGTCAGCCGGCGCGATGCGCAGCTCGGCGGCCGTATGGACAGCATCAAACGGGGCCGGTGCAACGCCGCCACGCGCCAGAGGCGGCTGAAGATCGGCTTTTCCGAACACGGCGACGGACAGGATCACGCCGACAAACAGGACCGCAGCGCCCAATCCGGCAAAGAGCGGGGCCTTGATCGACAGCAGGGGTTCGACGTGGCGGAGGACGGCGCTGGACATGGCTAGGATCTTCGACGAGCGAAATTACCGGCGATGCGTCCGGTCGGGCGCACCTATTCACGCTCGAAATTGCCCTGTCCCGGAAAAGAAACGGTTAACGCCACCGCCGCGCGGCTCTCCCGCCGGCCCGATTGGGAGGCCGGCGGGAGGCAAGGCAGGTTGCAGCCGGCCTAGCGCAGGGCGGCTTGCTGGCTTTCCATCGAGCTGCGCAGAATCTCACGTGCCCTGGAGAGCTGGTAGTCCTCATCTTCCGGCCAGGCTGCCGGTGGCTGCTCGATTGCCGCAAGATCGGCTTCGGCGCGGCCCTCGCCGGACTCATTTTCAAGTGCTCCGGGCAGATCGGCTTCCAGTCTGACCACCGAGCTGGCGTCTTCGTCTTCGGAGATCGGGAAAGAGCTGATCTGGAGATCGGGCACAATGCCCGTGCCCTGGATCGAGCGGCCTGCCGGTGTGTAATAGCGACCGGTGGTCAGGCGCAGGGCACCATCACGGCCGCCGCGCAGCGGGATGATGGTCTGAACCGAACCCTTGCCGAAACTGGTCATGCCGACCAGTTCGGCGCGTTCACGATCCTGCAGCGCGCCGGCAACAATTTCAGCCGCACTGGCCGAGCCCTCATTGATCAGAACCACGATCGGAACCCCGTTGAGACGGTCGCCCGGACGCGCATTATAGCGCTGGGTGTCGCGTGGATCGCGATTGCGCGTCGAAACAACTTCGCCGCCATCGAGGAAGACATCGGTCACACCGATGGCCTGGTCGAGCAGGCCGCCCGGATTATAGCGGATATCGAGGATCAGGCCGGGCAGAGGCCCGCCATTTTCCTCTTCCAGATCGGAAATCCCCTCGAGCACCATTTCGGTGGTGCGCTCATTAAAGCCGGCAATGCGCAGATAGGGGATGCCGTCCTCGATACGGGTGGCAACGGTGCGCAGCGGAATGGTATCGCGCACCAGGGTCACGTCGAACGGATCTTCGCTGCCGCGAGCGATGGTGATCGTGACCGGTTCGCCAACGGCGCCGCGCATCATCTCGACCGCACTGTCGACCGTAATGCCGATAATGCTGTCGCCATCGACGGCGATGATCCGGTCATTGGTCCGCAGGCCGGCACGTTCGGCCGGGGTGTCGCTGATCGGGGAAACGATGGTGATGAATTCGTCGCGCTTGGTCACTTCCATGCCCAGCCCGCCATACTCGCCGCGCGTGGTGACGCGCAGGTCCTCATAGCTGTCGGGATTGTGGTAGGCGGAGTGTGGATCGAGCGAGGTCAGCATGCCTTCAATGGCCGCTTCGATCAGTTGCGTCTGGTCAGACTCGGTGACGTAGTCGGACTCGATCCGGCTCAGCACGTCGCCAAACAGCTCGAGCTGGCGGAACGTCTCCGAATGATCCTCCTGCCGGCCTTCGGCGGCCACGGTAATGGCCACGGCCCCGAGCGCAAACGCCAGGATTGAAGCGAAGACATTGATGCGCATACCAACTCGCGTCCTTTGTGCGCGAAAGTCCTAACCGGACTGTGCGCCGGATCTGAGCCAGGGCCCGGGATCCATTGCATTACCGTCTCTACGCAGCTCCAGATACAATTCTGGGGCCGTTTGCCCATTATCGGGCATTGCACCAACCGGTTCGCCAGCCAGAACGCTTTGTCCGGCGCTGGCATAGGTCACTGCCATGCCGGACAACACCATATAATAGCCCTCTCCGACATTCAGTATCAAGAGACCGCCATATGTACTGAACGGTCCAGCGAACTCAACGCGCGCGTCGAAAGGTGACACTACCTGTGCCTGGCTGCGAGTCCGAATGAATATTCCTTCAGACGCTGTGCCATCCTCAGCCACATCGGCAAAACGGCGAACGACCTCTCCTGCCGCGGGCGGGCGCAATCGCCCCCGCGCATCGGCGAAACGCAGTGTCTGCAGGGGTTCGTCCGGCGCGCGTGCCGCAACCAGATCACGCGCCACGACCAGGTCGTGTGCCACTACCAGATCACGGGTCGGGCGCATGTGCGGTTCCGGAATCGTATCGGGCAGCTCGACCCGACGCGGGCTGAGATTCGGCATGACTTCGGCCATATGGGTCAATTCGCTCAACAGCGAACGAATCGACCGGGCCCGCTCGCCCG
Organism: Maricaulis sp.; assembly: GCA_051275375.1. Classification (GTDB taxonomy): domain Bacteria; phylum Pseudomonadota; class Alphaproteobacteria; order Caulobacterales; family Maricaulaceae; genus Maricaulis. The sequence continues at coordinate 4,232 of JBNMNI010000014.1, forward strand.
CCGAACTGGAGGCCTCCAGAAAGGCGACCGCCTCGTCGCGGCGACGGGCTTCAAGCGCGCGACGTTCGGCAATCATGACCTCCAGCACCAGGCGTTGGGCCGACAAGGCGTCCTCGGCACTGGCCAGAACCGTGCTCTGGCCGACGATATCGGCGCGGACCGATCTGAGCCGGGCGAGCTCCTGCGACAGGGCGTCGGCCCGATCGCGCAGGGCTGGCGCCACCTGGGCCATCAACGATGCCGCCCGGGCCGCCTGGGCGGCGTCGTCGGGTGCGGCCAGAATCGCCGGCGGGGCCTGGGTTTCGATGCGCTGAATGGCGGAGAGAACATCGGTCAGGGATTCGCGCTCGGCGGCCAGGCGGGCCAGAATTTCCGCTTCCTCGCTCCCCAGACGTGCCAGCTCTCCGGTCGCCGCGATGGCTGCGAGTTCGCTATTGCCGACGCGCTGGCCCAGCTCGACCAGCTGCCTTTGCATGAGGGCGATTTCCGACGACAAATCATCGGCCTGCTCACGTGCTGCGTCAGCACGGGCGGCCGACTGACGCGCTTCCGTTTCAAGTTGCTCGGCGGTGGCCGCATCGGCAGGCTCAGGGCTGGCCGGCTGGGGCTGCACCAGAAGCAGGGAAAGGAGGAGAAGATACATCCGCTGACGCTGCCCGCTTCCCGGTTAAAGCTTACTCACGATGATAGGGCGTGCCGGCCAGAATCGATACGGCACGATAAATCTGTTCGGCGAGCATGACGCGCACCAGCTTGTGTGGCCAGACCGCCGGCCCGAAAGCGAGCATCAGATCCGGCGCCGGCAGGACATCCCGGTCATGCCCGTCCGCGCCACCAATGCAGAACACAGCCTCGCGGCAGCCGCCATCGCGCCACTCACCCAGCTTGCGGGCGAGATCAGGCGATTTGAAGGCCTTGCCGCGCTCGTCCAGCAGCACGAATTTGACATCCGGGCCGAGGCTTTCGGCCAGGGCCCGGCTTTCGTCGGCAGGGGTCTTCAGGCTGCGATTGTCGATCTGGGTTTCGCTCATCGGGCCAAGGCCGATGGCACGCCCGGTCACAGAGCAGCGATTGATGTAATCATCCACGAGCTCGCGTTCCGGTCCGGAACGGATGCGCCCGATCGCTGCCATGCGAAGCTTCACTCAGACGACCGTGGTGTCTGCGGAGCCCGGGGTTTCCGGGTCGACCGACCACATCTTCTCCAGATTGTAGAAGCTGCGAACTTCCGGGCGGAAGAGATGGATGACGATATCGCCGGCATCGATCAAAACCCAGTCACAGGTCTGCAGGCCCTCAACGCGTGGCTTGACGCGTCCGGTATCCTTGAGCGTATCGATCAGGTGATCGGCAATCGCGCTGACATGGCGCGATGACCGGCCGGAGGCAATAATCATGATGTCGGTGACAGAAGACTTGCCGCGAAGGTCGATGGCAACGACATCTTCTGCCTTGTCGTCATCGAGAGTTTCGAGGACCAGTGCTTCCATTTCCTCGAGGGGACCGTCTTCTCCGATGACCCGGACGGCCGCAGCCGTTTCTTCCTTGGTCCGGCGCGATGTTTCCGTAGACAGGGCGGGTGTCCTTTCTGACAACCAATACAATCTCGTGCCTATATCACGCTTTCGCGTTTGGTTCGAGCCAATGCAGCGTGAAGAGCTCAGCTGGGTCGGACCAGCTTTCCAGCAGCTGGAATCCCGCCGATCGGGCGAGGGCCTGAAAACTCTCGGGCGTGAATTTGTGTGAGTTCTCGGTGTGGATCCGCTCGCCCCTGGCCAGGGAAAATTCCTGCCCAGCGACATGAAACTGCTGCGCTTCCAGCGCTTCGAGATGCATTTCAATGCGCGACATGTCCGGATTCCAGACCGCAACATGCCTGAGCAGGCTGGCATCAAGCGTGCCGTCCAGCTCGACATTGATGCGCGCCACCAGGTTCAGATTGAACGCTGCGGTCACACCCTGCGCATCGTCATACGCAGCTTCCAGGATATCGGGTGATTTGACCCGGTCGGCCCCGATCAGGACCGCATCGCCCTCGCGCATGCCCTTGCGGAAGCCGGCCAGCACGTCGCGGGCAGCGTCCGGCTCGAAATTACCGATCGTCGAACCCGGGAAGAACATGATGCGACGCCCCTTTGGCAGGGGAAGATGATCCAGCGACAGGCCGGCTGTGAAATCGGCACAAATGGCGCCGATGTGCAGGCCGGGATAATCACGTGCCAGCTCATCGCAGGCAGCATTGAGATGATCGCCGGAAATATCGAGCCCGACATAGCCGGCCGGCCGGTCGAGGGCGTCGAGCAGTTTGCGGATCTTCACGCTCGATCCCGAACCCGGTTCGATCACCACCGCGCCTGGCCCGGCCCGCCGGGCCAGCTCCGGTCCGATCCGGTCGAGCAATGCCAGTTCTGTGCGGGTGACATAATATTCGGGCAGGTCGGTGATCTGGTCGAACAGGGCAGAACCGGCGGCATCGTAGAAATACACCGGCGGGATGGATTTCGGCGTCGCTGCGAGGCCGTTCAGAACATCGCGCAGGAAATCCCCGGCTGGCGGATGCTGGTCGTCGAAGAAATCCAGCGCGGCATGAACCGGTGCTTGGCCGAGGGCGAGATCGGTCATGATGGGGCTGCCTGTCGTGATCGGGGGTTTCAGGTCCGCGCGCGAAGCGCCGTCGAGGAATGCCAGTTTAGTGGTTCTATAAGATAGGTCCACGCCGGCGAGTTTTTAAGGGGTAGCAGTGCAAGACCCTGTTCACGAACCCTTGAGCGGGCATGCATCCGCACGGCCGGTGCGAGCCGGGCGCGCACAGCATCATGGGGACGGGAGATCACGGCGATCGGAATCGAGGCGAAAATCTTGCGCCACTGCCCCCAGCGATGAAAGCTCTTGAGATTGTCGGCGCCCATCAGCCAGACAAAGCGCACGCCGGGATAGCGCCGATGCAGGGCGCGGATGAGATCAATGGTGCGATTGGAACCCAGCCGCGCCTCAAGATCGCTGATCACCATGCCGGGACGATCTGCCAGCGCTGCGACGGCGGCCATGCGGCTGTCGAGCTCGCCGGCGCGGCGCTGCTTCAGCGGGTTTTGCGGCGAGACCAGCCACCAGATGCGGTCGAGACCCAGACGTCGCCTGGCGGTTTCTGCCACGTGGAGATGGCCCTCATGGGGCGGATCGAACGTACCGCCGAACAGGCCGATCTTCATGCCGCGGGCGAGCGCCTCGCCGCGCAGGGCCGGAGCCGGTTTCGGCACGCTGATCACGCGGCCACGCACCATCGGGCTGGAGCGGCGTTCAGACATTGGGCCGGTCGCTGGCGCCCGTACTGGCGAGCACGATATCATCGGCATGGACCAGGGCGGCGGCGCGGCGATATCCGAGCAGGGCTTCGATCTCGCCAGTCTTGCGGCCGCAAATGCGCCGCGCATCGCTGGCATCATAGCCACTGACCCCGCGCGCAATCGCCACACCGTCCGGCCCGGTAATGCGAACCGCATCGCCGCGCTCGAAATGGCCTTCAATGGCGATGGCCCCGACCGGCAGAAGCGACTTGCCGGCCTGAAGCGCGAGGGCGGCCCCGGCATCGATCCGGATTTCGCCATTCGGGCTGTGGGCGCCGGCAATCCAGGCCGCACGGGCGCTGACGGCCGATCCGGTGGGATGGAACCAGCTGCCGCAATCCGCTTGCCGCAATCGCAGCACCGGCTGGGCCACAGCCCCGGGCCCGATTGCGGTGGCGCAGCCGGACGCCGTCGCGATCTCGGCAGCGAGAATCTTGGAACGCATGCCACCGGTCCCGACCCCGGTCAGCGTATTGGCCCCGCCGGCCATGGCGTGGATCGAGGCGTCGATCCGCTCGATCTCGGCGATGTGGCGGGCCTCGGGATGGGTGCGCGGATCGTGATCGAACAGGCCCTCGATATCCGACAGAAGCACCAGGAGGTCGGCCCCGACCAGCTGGGCGACGCGTGCGGCGAGCCGGTCATTATCGCCATAGCGGATTTCATCGGTGGCGACCGTGTCATTCTCATTGACCACCGGAATGGCACCGAGATCGAGCAGGGTGTGCAGGGTAGCGCGAGCATTGAGCCAGTGGCGCCGCGATTCGGTGACGTCCAGCGTCAGCAAGGCCTGGGCGGTGGCGCGGCCATGGCGGGCAAAGGAGCGTTCCCACTCGCCGACCAGAACCGGCTGGCCGGCCGCGGCGGCCGCCTGTTTCTGCTCCAGCGTCAGCGATCCCGCGCCAAGCCCGAGCCGTGGCCGCCCGAGCGCCACAGCGCCGGATGAGACCAGTACGACACGCTTCTTCTGCCCGGCCAGCGACGCGATATCGTCCGCGATCGCGTCAATGACGGACGGGCCTGACTGCAGCAGGCTCGATCCGACCTTGACGACGATGCAGCGGGCCGCGTCGAAGCCGGGGCGTGTCACGGGACCCAGCCTTCTTCATCGGGTTCGGCGACGCCGGCGCGGACCTGTTGCACGATGCGCCAGGCTTCCGAGCACAAGCGCTTGACGCCGTCACCGGAAACGCCGGACAGGCGCATGACCTTCTTGCCCGTCGCCTTCTCCAGCAGTTTCGCCTTTTCCTCGACTTCGTCTTCGGGAATGGCGTCGATCTTGTTGAGGGCGAGGATTTCACGCTTGTCGGTAATGCCGCCGCCATAGGCCGCCAGCTCATTGCGCACCGTGTGATAGGCCTGAACCGGATCGTCCTGGGTGCCATCGATCAGATGGATGATCGAGGCGCAGCGTTCGATATGGCCGAGGAAACGGTCGCCAATGCCGGCGCCCTCATGCGCGCCTTCGATCAGACCGGGAATATCGGCAACGATAAAGCGGGCGCCGGGGCCCAGATCGACGACGCCGAGATTGGGATAGAGCGTCGTGAAGGGATAGGCTGCAATCTTCGGATTGGCCTTGGACACCACGCTGAGAAAAGTCGATTTGCCGGCATTGGGCAGACCGACCAGGCCGACATCGGCGATCAGTTTCAGCCGCAGCCAGACCCAGCGCTCCTCACCCGGCCAGCCGGGGGTGGATTTGCGCGGGGCGCGATTGGTCGCCGATTTGAAACGCGCATTGCCCTGGCCGCCATCGCCGCCGCGCGCCAGCAGCACGCGCTGGCCCAGCTCGGTCATGTCGGCGAGGACTTCTTCCTTGTCCTCATCGAGGATTTGCGTCCCGACCGGGACATAGAGCACGACCTCTTCCCCGCCCTTGCCCGAGCGGTCGCGCCCATGGCCGTGGCCGCCGGTATCGCCTTTGAAATGCTGCTTGTAGCGGTAGTCGATCAGGGTGTTGAGACCCTCGACCGCTTCGGCCCAGACATCGCCGCCCTTGCCGCCATCGCCGCCATCGGGGCCGCCGAATTCGACAAAGGCCTCGCGCCGGAAGGACATACAGCCCGCCCCGCCATTGCCGGAACGGACATAAACTTTAGCCTGGTCGAGGAATTTCATCGGGCAATCTCTATTGTGAGCGCCTCTTATACCGGTTTCCCCGGCATAAATAAGCGTTTCTCGTCATTGCGGCGCTCCGCCTCAAGCGGCCGCCACGTCCATCGTCATTTCCAGGCAATTCGCCCGCGCCAGCCGTCCGAGGCAGAATTGCTCACACGCCTCGCCGGTATACCGAAAACCCAGCTTTTCCAGCACCCGGCCGGAAGCCGGATTGTCGTCATAATGACCCGCGGTCACCACCGATGCCGCCAGTTCGTGGCGGGCATAATCGATCAGGGCCTGGCCGGCCTCGGTGGCCAGGCCTCGGCCCCAATAGGGCTTGGCGATCCAGTAGCCGATTTCCCACTCGCTTTCCGGCGAGCGCCGGAAAATTCCAGCCATGCCGCACATCTTGCCGCCATCGGCCTCACGGGTCTGGACAATCAGGTGCCGGCTGGCCGACTTGCCCCAGCCGGCCCGGCGCATCAGCACCCACATCTCGGCCGCCGGCACCGGATAGGGGTGCGGGATCAGCTTGGTCATTTTCGCGATGTCGTAATCACCGGCATAGCGGGCAATCTCGGGCGCATCGCGCATTTCCGGCGGGCGCAGCAGCAGTCTCTCAGTCTCGATCCGCGGACCCATCTCGATCTCCATCGGGCGGCGGGGAGGCAAACAAAAGGGGAGGCGGTGGCCCGTCTCCCCTGATGCGCTGTTGCGCTCTCGAGCCCCGCTGGATCAGCGACGGCCCGATATGTGCGAACCGTTTATTCTGCGGCGTCAGCCATCGGCTCAACCGATACGAAAGCCTTGTTGTTGGATTTCTTGGCGAAAACCACACGGCCTTCGGTAAGGGCAAACAGGGTATGATCCTTGCCCATGCCGACATTGGCGCCCGCATTCACCTTGGTGCCGCGCTGACGCATGATGATATTGCCCGGAATGACAACCTGGCCACCGAACTTCTTGACGCCAAGGCGGCGACCAGCGGAGTCGCGACCGTTACGGGATGAACCGCCTGCTTTTTTATGAGCCATTCTTAACCCTCCGTTCCGGAAGCGAGCGCTTTGGCCGCTTCGATCCAGCCATTTTTCTCTGCCTTGGCGGTGACGCCGAGGGCTTCCATATCAGCCGTCGACCAGGCCGCGACTTGCGCGAACGAGGTCACACCGGCTTCATTCAACGTCTTGGCCAGAGCCGGACCAACGCCCGTCAACTGGGTCAGATCGTCATGGGCAGCCGGCGCGGCCTTCTTGGCAGCAGGCTTCTTCGGCGCAGCAGCCGCAGCCTCGGCCTTGGGCGCAGCAGACTTGGGAGCCGCCTTCGCCTTCGGTGCAGCCTGTGGCGCCTCGACTTCGACCGGAGCCGCCGTCGTGGTCTTCAGGGCCGTCTTGGCCTTGGTGCCCGGCAGCACGATCTCGGCAATGCGCACAACCGTGCCCCACTGGCGATGGCCCTGGGTACGGCGGTAATTCTTGCGGCGGCGCTTCTTGAAGACGATGATCTTGCGGGCGCGATTGGTGTCGAGCAATTCGCCGATCACCTGGGCGCCATCAATCACTGGCGAACCAATGGTGACGCCTTCATCACTGCCCAGCATCAGCACAGGACCGAGCGACAGGGTGTCACCAGGCTGGCCTTCGAGCTTTTCGATACGAATTTCGTCGCCGGCTGCGACGCGGTATTGCTTGCCGCCGGTCTTGATCACTGCAAACATGATCTCGGTTTCCTTTGTTCAGCAACGTCCCCCACCGGTTTGCCCGGCATTGGCGTGGCTCTTTTTCTTCACCCCGTATCCCCGGAGCGTTGTTTCAACAATCACCCGTCCGGGCGGCGGGCCGCACAGACAGGAGCGGGCGTTATACCCATGCCTCGCGCAGAGTCAACGCTGACAGCAGTGGCGGGCCTGCTGGGATTGGCGGTTCACGCCCCTTGATTTTCCCGCGGCGCTCGTACAAACAACCCGTCCCCGCGGAGAGGTGCCAGAGTGGTCGATCGGGGCGGTCTCGAAAACCGTTGAACCGCGAGGTTCCGAGGGTTCGAATCCCTCTCTCTCCGCCATTTGCTTTCAGTTTGCTGTTGAGTTTCAAGCCGATTGCAGCCGGGAGCTTCTCGCTACCCCATTACTTGCCCCTGTTTTAGCGCTGGATTTACCCCTGTTTTTGCGCTGGAACGGCGTCGGACGGGTGGAGGCCGGGGCAGCCCATGCCTCGCGTGCAGGGCCGCCGCCGCGCGCGATCAGACTCCCATTGGCGTCCCCGGAGCGCGGCATCGCAGCGGGCGCTCTCATCTTCCTCAAGTGTGTG
>JBNMNI010000015.1:0-11585 GCA_051275375.1 Maricaulis sp.
CGAACAGCTCGACGATGTCTGTCGCCGTCTCAGCTCGGCGGAACACTGAGCCGCTTCAGGCTCGCATCCTGGCCGCGCCGCGCGCCAGGCGGAGCAGAAGCTCACCAACCAGGGTATCGGCCGGGCTGGCGGAGCGTTTGACGGCGCGTTCGGCATCGAAAGCCAATTGCCGCGCTGCATCGAGCCGTCGACCACGCCAAAGGCCCATCTGGCGCTTGAACTGGGCGGCTTGCGGGCCATAACGCGGCGCACCGCTTTTCATCATCGCGTTTTCATCGCCGCCGGCAGCCAGTACCGAACCGATCTGGTCGAGCCGGCGTTGCAGCGCTCGCAATACGCCGACCGCGCTGGCACCGCCGCCAAGCGCCCGGATATAGGCGCTATCGGCCGTGGAAAGCTCGCCGTCGAGCACCGGGCCAATGATTGCATCCAGGGCGGCATCGCCTTGGTCGGCCGCGATCGCTTCCACGTCTGTCAGTTCAACGGATGAGTCGCCGTCGGCGCGCTGGCTCTTTAACCCTCTGAACAATATCAATTTTTCAATCTCACCGCGAGCAAAGGCGCGATCGCCCTCAAGTCGTGGCAGCCAGGCGGCCCGCGCGGCTGCGGTCAATGACAGCCCCTCTTCTGCGAGCATTTTCGTCGCGATATCGGCGAGCGACTGCGCAGAGTCCGGATAACAGGCGATCGCCATGACCGTTCTGGCTGGTTCGAACAGTTTGCGCAGCTTGCCGCGCGGTGTCAGATCGCCGGACTCCACGATCAGGCAGGCTTCGGCGTGGGCCACACCTTTTTCCAGGGCGGTGACAATTTCGAGAATCGGCCCGCTTCCGGTCTCACCCGAAAGCCGGACCCGAACCAGGCGCGCGCTTCCTGTCAGTGACATCGCCGCCATGGCATCGGCGAGGGCGGCCGGATCGGCTTTCAGATCGTCTTCGGTGAGCTGGGTTACCGCGAACGGGTCGTTTGGATCAGGAACAAGGCCGTGGGCAAGGGCGTTGGCGCGTTCATGCACCAATCCGCGGTCAGGCCCGAATATCAGATAGGCCTTGATCGAGGGGTCAGGCCGGGCGATCCGGGCATCGGCATCGCGTGGCGATGGCTTTACCACGCTTCCCTGTCCCGCATCGTCCGGGCGAGTTGGGCGATGATACGGTCCGCGGCGGTGCTGATCGCACGATCCTCGGCATCGGACTCGGCCGCGAGAGCACCATAGACCCCGGCGGGAACGTCATAGGAGGCATCGCTGCGCGCATTGCCTGTCAGCACAGGGTCTGCATTGCCGGCGCGCAGAAGCTGCCAGCGGACACTGACCTGCACCGCATAGCGGCTTGCGATGGCATCGGCGCCGACGCCGAAGGGTTCCGACTCGACTGTGGCTGTTGCGCGAAGCGTGTAGGGGCCGTCAGCATGGCGCGCGCCCATCCCGTCCAGCAGGGCTTCCTGGAGCTGGAAATCGATCCGTTCCTGACCGGTTTCTACCCGGATATCCGATAAGCCGCTTGCCAGGCCATTGGCGCCGTAAAGCGGTGTGAAGCCGCAGGCTGACAGGCCCCCGGCAATCAGGAAGACGAAGGCCGTTACTGCAAGTCGCACAGAGCGCATATCTTTATCCCGCGACGATATTCACGATGCGATCGGGTACCACGATCACTTTACGTATCGTAAGCCCTTCGAGCGAACGCGCCACCCCTTCTTCGGCGAGAGCGAGTTGCCTGACCGAATCCTGGTCCAGGCCCTTGCTGACGGAAATCTCGCCGCGCCGCTTGCCATTGACCTGAACGGGTAATACCAGCTCGGTCTCGACGAGAAGGGCCGCGTCCAGCTCCGGCCATGGCGCATCGATGACCAGGCCCTCGCCACCAAGTTGGTGCCAGCACTCTTCGGCCAGATGCGGAATGAAGGGCGAGATCAGCCTTGCCAGTATGCCAAGTGTCTCCGCTCGCGCGTCAATCATGGCGTCGCCTTCGCCCTCGGCTTTGCGAAGGGCATTCACCAAGTCGTGGATTTGGGCAACGGCGGAATTGAAGCGGAAGCCTTCGATCGCTTCGGTGACGCCCTTGAGCGTCCTGTGAGCGATCTTTCGCAGCTGCAGAGCCTCGCCCTGCGCATCCGAAGCAATCGTGAGTGGCCCCGGAGCGCCTTCGGGCAGCGATATCATCACCGTCCAGAGACGCTGAATGAAGCGCCAGACGCCCTCAACGCCACTATCAGTATACTCGACATCGCGTTCCGGCGGCGAATCCGACAAAACGAACCAGCGCACGGCATCCGCCCCGAAATCCTCCACGAATGCGTCGAGATCGACAACATTCTTCTTGGATTTGGACATTTTCTCGATGCCGCCAATCGTGACGGGCTTGCCCGTGGCGATCTCGGTTGCGCTGTCATGTTTGCGATCAACCTCTTCGGGCGAAAGCCAGCGGCCATCACCGGATTTGAAGGTTTCGTGCGTCACCATGCCCTGGGTGAAGAGACCGGCAAACGGTTCGCCGCTCTCCATGTTCAACAGGTCTGTATCGTTCAGCGCGCGCGTGAAGAAACGGGCATACAGGAGATGCAGGATCGCGTGTTCGATTCCGCCGACATATTGGTCGACGGGCATCCAGTATTTGGCCTCATCGTCCTCAAACGGCACGTCTTCGGCCCAGGGAGAGGTAAAGCGGAGGAAATACCAGGACGAGCACACAAATGTGTCCAGCGTGTCGGTTTCCCGGCGTGCGGGCTTGCCACAGGACGGGCAATGCGTGTTTTTCCAGGTCGGATGCCGTTCAAGCGGATTGCTGGGCTGATCGAAGGTCACATCGTCCGGCAGCACGATTGGCAGTTCGCTCTCGGGTACCGGAACCACACCACATGCATCGCAGTGGACGATGGGGATGGGACAGCCCCAATAGCGTTGGCGGGAAACCAGCCAATCGCGCAGGCGGTAGCTGGTGGCGCCTTCGCCCAGCTTCAGTGTCTCAAGCTCGGCAATCGCCCGTTCAAGCGCTGTTTCAGTGCTCAAACCGTCCAAAAAGCGCGAATTGAAGATCGTCCCGGGGCCGGTATAGGCTTCGGTCTCGACCTCGTAGGACTGGGCATCCGCATCGGGCGGCAGTACCACCGGATTGACGGCGAGGTCGTATTTGCGCGCAAAATCCAGGTCGCGCTGATCGCCCGCCGGGGAGCCAAAAATGGCTCCGGTCCCATAGGATGACAGGACGAAATTGGCAGACCAAACCGGCAGATCCCAGGTCTTGTCGAATGGGTGCTGGACCGTTATGCCCAGATCGACGCCGCGTTTGGGCGCCTTTTCAATATCTTCGGCGGTAGTTCCCATCCGTGCGCATTCGCGCATGAAGAGGTCAACCTCTGGATTATCCTCGGCAATCTTTCGCACGATCGGATGATCCGGCGCCAGGGCCAGGAAGCTTGCCCCGAACAAGGTGTCTGGCCGAGTGGTGAAAACATCAATCGTCGGACCGAACTCGGCCGCAATCTCATCTTCATTCAACGGGAAGCAAACTCTTGCGCCGCGCGAACGCCCGATCCAGTTGGCCTGCATGACGCGGACCTTTTCCGGCCAGCGGTCCAGGGTCTCGAGGGCGTCGGTAAGCTCGTCGGCATACTCGGTGATCTTGAAAAACCACTGGTCGAGCTCGCGCTGGATCACCAGCGCGCCGGAGCGCCAGCCACGACCGTCAATGACCTGCTCATTTGCCAGCACGGTCTGGTCGACCGGGTCCCAATTGACCTTGGCGGTCTTGCGGTAGACCAGGCCCTTCTGAAAGAATTTGAGGAAGATCGCCTGCTGATGGCGGTAATAGGACGGATCGCAGGTCGCGAATTCCCGGCTCCAGTCGATCGCCAGGCCAAGCCGTTTGAGCTGCCCGCGCATCACATCGATATTGGCGTGCGTCCATTTGCCCGGATGCACACCGCGATCCCGCGCCGCGTTTTCCGCCGGCAGGCCGAAGGCATCCCAGCCCATCGGGTGAAGCACGTCGAAGCCGCGGGCGCGCTTATAGCGGGCGATAACATCGCCCATGGTATAATTGCGCGAATGCCCGACATGGATGCGGCCCGATGGATAGGGAAACATCTCGAGGACATAGTATTTCGGCTTGTCGCCTTGAGCCTTTGGCCCGCCTGCCCGGAACGAATCACGCTCCGCCCAAGCCGCCTGCCATTTTGGCTCGGCTTCACGTGGATTGTATCGGCTCATATCCTAGGCTCACAGCGTTTGAGCGCTTACCCGGTTCCTAATCTTCCAGCCGCGCAATGCGGAGCTGGCGAGCTCGGGTCAGGATAGCGTTTTCAATTTCATAGGAAGTTTGCGGGTTCGTCTCGGCATCGATCCAGCCACCGGTCTCTTCGCGAACCTGGCGGAACACGTTGACGGCGAGGGCATCGGCGCGCAGGCGCGTGTCGAGGATATAGACGGTGAGCTTGAACCGTTCGCTGGTCATCTGTGGATTGGCGTACCAGTCCGTAATGATGACACCGCCGAAGGGGTCGACTTCCGACAGCGGCATGAAGCTTATCGTGTCCAGGCTGGCGCGCCAAAGATAGCCATTGACGCCAATGCCTTCCGGCTCGATCGGGCGATTGCCACCCAGCGGGTTGGACAGGCTCGGCAGATGGAAGCCGGATGAGCGCTGCGCTGTATCAGCGGTATTGGCAGCGTTGTCGCCGCCCCGGGTAGAACAGGCAGGGAGAAACAGGATGGCGGCGGATAAGACTGCGCCAAGAATCCGACGGTCGGACATGTGCCGTAACTCCTTCGATGCAAGACGGCTAAAACACTCCCCGACCACCTGCATCTTGCAGTCTCAGGCATCCCGGGAAGGTGTGTATAACACGCGATCTTCGTCACGCCAGCGCCGAAAGGCACCCAAGTGAGCGTGGCAAGTGTGCAACATCTTGCAAGGATCACGATCATGAGGGGCTGCTGCCGCTTGACCACAGCCTGTCTCTCGCCTCCATTAAGGCGCGACGTCCGGGGGGACGGGGCCGATCGGCGGGGCCGCGAGGTATGAAACGGACATCCAGCGCGATTCTTGTCGCGGCTTTGTCCGGTACACTCGCGGGCCCGCCGGCTTTCTCTCAAACATCATCTGATATATCGACCGGCTTCGAAACGCAGATGCGTGTCGATATCGGCAGCGTCTGGCTTGCCGGTGACGGGCCGGGCCCGGGTGCGGCTTGGCTCTATGATCTGGATGCCGAACTCGAATTTGAAAACGTCACCCGATCCGGCCGTCGCTGGGGCTTTGTTCTTGGCGGGCGAGCCGAGCATGATTCCGGCCGACGTGGCTGGGGCGGCCTTGTTGGAGATTGTCCTGCCGGATCCGCGGATTGCGCGATGGTTATGGTGGGCGGATCGGCGCGATCTGTCCGCTCTGCCGCTTCGGGTTTCCAGTCCGCAGTAACGGAAAATGGTGACGGAACCCGGATCGCGCTGCAATCGGCCTACGGTTTTGTCGATCTTGGCTGGGGTGAATTGCGCCTTGGCTATGGTGCCGGCGCTGCCGATCTGGATGCGGATGGCGGTCCATCGGCTTTCCGGCTCAGCCGGGCCGATGGAGGCCGGGTCGATTTGACCGGGCTGAGCGGCGCGCGGACACGCAATCTCGCGAGTGGCGTATCCCCCAAGCTGGTCTTCCGTTCGATTGCCCTTGGACAAGCCTCCAGCATCGGTTCAGTGCGCCTATCGTCTTCCTTCACGCCGCGCGTTCGCGAGTGCGGCGTCGACGCCTGCGCCCGGGGTGATGGACCGGGCGGTGTGCTCGCTGCGGCCTTCAACGATGTCTGGGAAATCGGCGGCCGCTACGAGGTCCGGCGCGGTGAGCATGAATTTGCCCTCAGCCTGGGTCTGAGCGAGGGCGCAGAGGCCAGCGGCCTGGCGGGTTTCGCCGGGATCAGCTCGCGCGATGCCGGTTTCCGCTGGACGCGTGGACCGATCAGCGCCGGCGCGCGCTGGATGAGGTCGAATAATGGTGTGGCGGGGGACGGGGCCTATGAAGCCTGGTCGGTTTCTGCCGCGATGGAGCAAGGCCCGTGGCTGACGGCGCTGGAGCTGGCGCGGTTCAGCGATGACCTGATTCATGTCGATGGCGAGACGGCGCAGCTCAGTGCATCGCGCCTGGTCGGCGAGCACTGGGTCATCGGCGGCGGCATCCAGGCTGCCAGCCGCCAGGATCCGGTCATCACCCCGTCGGGGCGAGGCGAAAACCGGCTTGAAGGATCGGCTCTATTTATCGAACTTGGCTGGCAATTTTGACATATCCGCCACAGCTGGATGGATTCTTTATCCGGGCCGGTAGAATCCGCTTGGGGAGTCGAAGCCCTTTGGCTTAGGTTGTTCCTCCAAGGGAGTATAGTTCGATGTCCAAGCGGGGATTTTGCCAGGCCTTTTTGGCTAAAAGCGTGATCGCGAGTTCGATCGCAGCGGCAATGCTTTGTGCGGCACCGGGCGCATTCGCCCAGGACACTGCTGCCGTTGCGGCACAGGCCCAGCCTGCCCCTGTTGGTAATCTCGGTGTTGAAACGCCTTGGTATGAAGCTTTCACCCTGTCGATGAATGAAAATATCCGTCCGGGTCTCGACCTTGAAACCACGGTTGACTGGGAGGCACCCGGTGGCCGTTGGGGTGTTCGGGTCGGCATTCAGGACGGGCCGGACCTTCGCAGCGATAATAGTGATCTCAGCGCCGGTGCCTTTATCAATCTGGGCGATCGCATTCGCCTGGGCGGTCAGGTGCGCCTGATCTCGCCGGACGACCAGATTTTCCGGCTGACCGAGAATGATGAGCGTCAGCCCGAAATCAAGTTTGAATCCGCCCTGCGCTTCTAGGCTTTGGTCGTTTCAGGCTTCTGATGCTGCGCCAACGCAGCAAAACCCGGCAAAACCCAATCCGACAAGCCGCCGCGCTGTGCGCCTATTGACGCCCCCCAGCGGATAGAGCGGTATTTGTGCTGCGTGTGCCGTGGCGGCTGCAGCAAAGGCGCCGTGCGGACGGCTGGCGCTGGGGCTCTGGCTGGCAAAGACCGTTGAATGGAAGGCGGCATCGATTCCGGCGTTTCTGGCCCGGAACAGGGCTGCGGGCGAATGGGCCGAGGCGGTGAATATCCGGCGATCCCCGCGCATGCGGCGCGAGCTGGCCTGGCCGAGCAGGCGCTCGGGCCAGTGAATCCCGTCCGCGCCAATCCGGTCGGCCAGCTCGAGGTCTGCAGAGACGAGCAGGCACAAGCCGGACTGGCGCGCGATGGCGGCCAGTTGCAGGCCGGTCTCAAACCGGTCCGGGGCACCGAAATGCCGGTAGACCAAGCCCGTGCCCGGCGCCAGGGACCGGGCAAGGCGCAGCGGGTCGGGTGTCCTGTCCGGATCAGTCAGGGCGAAGAGGGCCGGCAGATCGAGCTGTAATTTGCCGCGAACCCGGTCGGCCAGTCTTGCCAAGGCGAGCTGTGCATCATATGGCCGCGTCATGGACAATTCTCCCGATATCGCGGCCCGCCGCACCCATTTGCTCGCACAGCTCGGCGCCGCGGCGCAACAGGCTGGACGCAAGCCTTCTGATATCACTCTGGTCGCCGTGTCAAAGCGGCAGCCCGACGCCCTGCTGGATGCGGCGCTGGCCGCCGGCCAGCTTGTATTCGGGGAAAACCGTGTCCAGGAGGCAATGGAGCATTGGGGCGAGCGCCGTCTGGCCCATCCCGATCTGGAATTGCGCCTGATCGGACCGTTGCAGACCAATAAGGCGCTCGAGGCCGTGGAATTGTTCGACGTGATCGAAACGCTCGACCGTGACCGGCTGGCGGCTGCACTGAGCAAGGCGATGACGGCGACGGGCCGTTCGCCGCGCCTGCTGGTGCAGGTCAATACCGGTGATGAGCCCCAGAAGGCCGGCATCGCGCCGGCCGAGCTCGGGGCGTTTCTGGAGCGGATGAAGCGGGAATACGGTCTGACGATCGAGGGTTTGATGTGCATTCCGCCCGTCGAGGAACCGGCGGGGCTGCATTTCGCCCTGCTGGCCAAGCTGGCGCAGCAAAATGGCCTTGCCGGGCTCTCGATGGGCATGAGTGCCGATTTCGAGACGGCGATCGCGCTCGGGGCGAGCTCTGTTCGTATCGGCACCGCCTTTTTTGGCGAGCGGGCCTAAGGGCCAATCACCAGATAATCGCCGGGGCGAGCCTGGCCCAGCAGAAGCCGGACATCGGCCGGGTCGAGCGCGATACAGCCCTGGGTCGGCTCATAATCGCCGCGCCTGCAGTGCAGGAAGATCGCCGAACCGGCCCCGGCCCGTGGCGGGTCGTCATTATGCCCGAGCACCAGAATAAGGTCATAAAGGCCATCCTCACGAGAAAGTGTTTCGTGGGACGCCGGGTAAGGCAGTCGAACCGGGCGGTTATAGGCCGGGTCTGCGGGATCATCGCACCAGCCATCATCGGGTGCGAGGGCGCGCACCGGCAGGGCGGTCCGGGGCGGCTCAACCCGGTCGGCTCGATAGAGCACCCGGCGCAGCGCGTAACGGCCAGCGGGCGTAGCGCCATCGCCTTCCTGTTTGAGGGTTTCGGGGCACAGGCCGCTGCGGCCGAGGGCCAGGCGCACAAGCCTGCCCGCAATACTCATCCAGCCCGACGCCGATGCGATCCAGTCCATGGGTGCCGTCCCGTCAGGCCCGGAGTGGTCGGCGAGGGACGCCTGCGCCATGGCCAAAGACCATGTCCGGCGCCCCTGTCGCCTTCCCCACCACGGCAGGGTGTCCGGAGCCCGGACTTCTGTTTGACCAAGCAATAAACAGGCCAGAAATCAGGGGCTTGCAACAAGGGTTTGAGGGCCGACCCGGCAAAATCTGCCGGGTATGTCCTGCCGGTGGGTAGTATTTGCCTTGTCGCCGGAAATCGGCATGATCAGCAAGATGAGCTCAAGAAAAACAATCCTGATTGTCGATGATGACGATGACCTTCGCGAAGCCCTGGTCGAGCAGTTCGATTTGCATGAAGAGTTTCAGACTCTTTCGGCCGGTTCTGCCGGCGAGGGGATGACGGTGGCGCGCGATCAGCGCGCCGATCTGATCCTTCTGGATGTCGATTTGCCGGATATGGATGGCCGCGATGCCTGTCGCCTGATGCGCAAGAATGGCGTTACGGCGCCGATCGTGATGCTGACCGGGCAGAACACAGATTCCGACCAGATCCTTGGCCTTGAATCCGGCGCCAATGATTATGTGACCAAGCCGTTCAAATTCTCGGTCCTGCTGGCGCGGGTGCGGGCGCATCTGCGCAGTCATGAACAGAGCGAGGATGCGGTTTTCCAGGTTGGGCAGTATGAGTTCCGGCCATCAATGAAGCTGCTGCTGACGGCCGATCAGAAGAAGGTTCGTCTCACCGAGAAAGAGACCAATATCCTGAAATATCTCTATCGGGCGGGCAGCAAGGCTGTGCCGCGCGAAGAGCTGCTGCATGAGGTCTGGGGCTATAATCCTGCGGTGACCACGCACACGCTGGAGACCCATATCTATCGTTTGCGCCAGAAGGTCGAGACCGACCCCTCGCATGCGCGCCTGCTGGTCACCGAGAGTGGCGGCTACCGTCTGGTGCATTGAAGCGCGTCGCCGGCGTCAGTCGCCGAATCGCAGCACCACCGGCGCGTGGTCGGACGGTTTCTCCCAGCTGCGTACATTATCCCAGACCTTGAGCGCATCGCGGCCACCGGCAATGGCCTGGTCATGCAGCTCGGGTGAGACCCAGATATGGTCGAGACGCCGTCCACGATTGGCGGCTTTCCAATCCTTGGCGCGATAGCTCCACCAGGTGTAGATTTTCTCGTCCATCGGGATGAGTTCGCGCGCGACATCGCTGAACTGGCCCGCATGGCGGATGCGTTCCAGCAGATCGACCTCGAGCGGCGTATGGCTGATGACCTTGAGCAATTGCTTGTGCGACCAGACATCATGCTCATAGGGGGCAATGTTGAAATCGCCGACCAGCACGAGCGGCGCTTTTTCGGCAGCGCGGCCGGCAAAATAGCGCTCCAGCCGGTCGAGAAATTCCAGCTTGTGTGCAAAGCGCGGATTGATCGCCGGGTCAGGCTCGTCACCGCCGGCGGGAATGTAGAAATTGTGCAATTCCATCCCGGCGACCCCAACGCGCTGATGCCGGGCCTCCGACCGCGGGCACAAATCCTCGTCCGGCAGCTCGTCGAGCGGTAATTTGGAGGCAATGGCAACGCCATGCATGCCCTTCTGGCCACGAATGTGAAAATGCCTGAACCCCATTTCCCGGAAGGCCTCTTCGGGGAATTGTTCGCTCAGGCATTTGATCTCCTGCAGGCACAACACGTCCGGATTCGCCTCGGCGACCCATTGGGCAACAGTGGCAGCGCGCAGGCGCACGGAATTGATGTTCCAGGTCGCAATGGAAATGCCGGTCATCGCAGGCTTCTTTCGTCGGAATGATCAGAGAATATTATAGCTGGCCCCGGCGAGACCAACGGGCCAGCGGCCGCGGGCAAACAGGCGCCAGCGGGCGAGGAAGGGGTGTGGCGGGTCGTCATCTTCCGCTTCGGCCATGATCACCAGGGCGGCGCCATTGGCGGCCTGGGCCAGGGCGCCGGCGGCGGCATGTACCAGCTCCATATCCTCGATATCGTCGATCGCGGCGGCCTCCTCGACCGCATCGCGGGAGGAATCATGGGTTTTGCTGCCCACCTGGGACAGGGCGACATTGACCGCCTCTTCGTCGAGACGCTCCAGCACGCGGGTGATCAGTCCGGCGCGCAACATTTCCTCTGTCTCCCAGCCGACCGGGTCGCGATCGAGGCTTTCGGCGGCAATGGCGGCTTCGCTCCAGTCCGACAACAGGGCCGGCTCGGCCTCGGGGAAGCCGAGCCCGTCAAGATAGGCGCGCGCCAGCGTGCGGTCGCGGGCATCGAGCGGCTCACCAAGCCTGGAGAACCAGGTGTTGGCGTTGAGGCTCTCGGCAAAGGCACGCGCCTTGTAGAGCAGGGGGATTTCATCGAGCAGACGTGTGAAGTCCACGTCGTCGGAATTATCGTGAAATTGCATGATGCGTGTTTAACCCCCATTGAGCCGCCTGCACAGGATAAATGCGGGCGCAAGCCAGTGCGGGAGTGTCGGGCCCGCAGTGCCAGGGCTGAAATGCCGGGGCTGGAATACCGGAGCTGAAACGAAAGACGCCCGGTCTCAAGGGGGAGGAGACCGGGCGTCATGCCATGCGCGAATTTTCATCGTCGCAGCGTCGGGAGGGGATCAAACCGACGCAACTGAGTTGTGGATCCGCAAGCGGGGGGACGAAGCCGATCCATGTCTTCTCAGTCAGCGTAGTAATAACGCCACAGCGGATCGGAATATACAAATAAAATATTAGACAGGTATTGCCTGTGGTCAAAATGCCGCAGCGATCAGCGGCGTCCCCGCCGCGAATCACGGCCCTGATCCGGGTCGGGGATCACGAACAGGCGCGGATTCAATTCAATGCCCATCTCTGTATCCACCAGACTGACCCGGGTGACCTCGCCAAGGGCATCGGTCACGAACCATTCGCGCAATTCAAGCTGCGGTCCGGCAAAGACGAATTCGA
>JBNMNI010000016.1:0-11058 GCA_051275375.1 Maricaulis sp.
CCGCCGAGTGCGCCGATATCCTTGTAGAGCGAGACATAGACCGAGGCGAAACCGGCACAGATCGCCGCATAGGAGCGATCGCCATAGAAGGGCCGGGTCGACCACAGGCGGGCCCCGTCCAGATGCAGCGGCAGGCCGAGCGCCTGGCCGCGGGCCTTGATGGCTTCAAGCGCGTCCCAGTCCGGCAGGGCGCCGCCATTATGGCGCTGCGGCAATTCGACGAAGGCGCAGGCGGCACCGGGCCGAAGATCGGACGCCTTGAGCGGTGAGGCCCAGTCGCCGATCAGGACCGCATCGAGCCCATGGACGAAATGATAGCCGCGCTCTTCATGCAGTTCGAGATGCGAGGTCGGGTGGAGCTGTATCGTGTCGCGTCCGGTGTGGCCGGCATGGATGCGCGCCGCAATCCCCTGGGCCAGCGTGCCGGTCGGCGACCACATCGCAGCCGGCTTGCCGAGCAGGCCGGCAATCTTTGCTTCCAGCGCCGCAACCATCGGGCCGCCGAGATACATCTCCGCCTCGAGCCCCTCGCGGTCCATATAGTCCGCAACGGCGCGCAGATGATCAGCAGGCGTTACAGCGCCATGATGCGGAAAGCCGAGGCTGATCGCGCAACCGGCGCGCAGGGCCGTATCAATCATGCCGCCCCGCCCAGCACGGCGGCGCTGATGGCCGGCGTCCAGCCGATATGCAGGCCGCCGCCCGCCTCGATTACCGGCCGCTTGATCAGTGTGGGATTGGCGATCAGCAGGGCCGCCGGTTCGGTATCGGCGAGCCGCTGGTCCTGCAGCGGCAGACCGCGCCAGGTCGTCGAGCGCGTATTGAGCAGCGCCTTGGCCCCGGCCAGCTTCACCCAGACCGGCACCAGCGCCAGCAAATCGGCTTCGGTGCGGATATCGATGAAGCGATGCTCAAGCCCGGCCGCGGCAATCTCCCTGAGCGCCAGCTTGCAGGTGTCGCAGTTTTTCAGGCCATAGAGCGTGATCATTGCGCCGCCGCCTCCGCCGTTTCGCGCTCGGTGCGCAACAGCGCGGCCCGCGCCTCGACCAGGCCGACGATATGCTCGACCATGTCCTCATTGGTGACATTATGGTCCGGCTTGCCGGAGACATACATCTTGCCGCGCCCGGCGCCGCCGCCGGTGAAGCCGAGATCGGTCATCAAGGCCTCGCCGGGCCCGTTGACGACACAGCCGATGATGGAGAGCGAGATCGGCTCGGCGATATGGGCCAGCCGGGCTTCCAGCGTCTCCACAGTGCGGATGACATCGAAGCCCTGCCGCGCGCAGGAGGGGCAGGCGATGATATTGACGCCGCGCGTGCGCAGCCCCAGCGATTTGAGGATGTCGAAACCGACGCGGACCTCTTCCTCGGGCTCGGCGGAAAGCGAGACGCGGATGGTGTCGCCAATCCCGGCCCACAGGAGCGAGCCGATCCCGATGGACGATTTCACCGTGCCGATCCGCGTGCCGCCGGCCTCGGTGACGCCGAGATGCAGCGGCGCATCGGTGGCTTCGGAGAGCTGGTGATAGGCGGCGACGGTCATGAAGGTGTCGGAGGATTTGACCGAGATCTTGTAGTCGCGGAAATCGAGATCATCGAGAATGCGCGCATGTTCCAGCGCGCTTTCCACCATCGCATCGGGGCAAGGCTCGCCGTATTTTTCCAGAAGGTGCTTTTCCAGCGAGCCGGCATTGACGCCGATCCGGATCGCACAGCCATAATCGCGTGCCGCCTGCACGACATCGCGCACCCGGTCCATCGAGCCGATATTGCCCGGATTGATGCGCAGGCAGGCGGCGCCGGCCTTGGCGGCCTCGATGCCGCGCTTGTAGTGAAAATGAATATCCGCGATCAGCGGCACGCTGGAGGCCTGGACGATCGTCTTCAGCGCCGCCGTCGAGGCCTCGTCGGGACAGGAAACCCGCACGATATCGACGCCGGCCTCCTCGCAGCGCCGGATCTGGCCGATCGTGGCACTGGCATCGGAGGTGAGCGTATTGGTCATGGTCTGGACGCTGATCGGGGCATCGCCGCCGATTTCCAGATTGCCGACCCGGATCGTGCGGCTCTTGCGCCGCTCGATCATCCGCCAGGGGCGAACGGAACGGGGGTCCTGGGCACGATCAGACGGGTTGGCAGACGGGTTGGCAGACAGGATGGTAGACATGGCGGACTCCGGTAACGCGGCACGCGTCAGCATGGGTCCAGAATATAGAGCGATTGCGGCAGGCTTGCGAGGCGGTGCGGTGATTTATTCCGGCTGCACCACAGCGGTCTCGGCGCGGGCGACCGCGACATTCTCCACCGGAATGCCGGCCACGCCCAGCGTGCCAAGATCGACACCGTCGCGCTCGAGCTGGATGGCGCCGGCATTGGAGGCGGAAAAAGTGAGCCCGTCTTCCTCGGCCTGATAGACATCGCCGGCTGCCAGGCTGCGCGAATACAGGATCCGCCCCGAAGCGTCCTGGATTTCCAGCGAGGTCGGCGCGGTGGCGCGCAGGGTCAGACGCTCATTGGCCGCGACCTCGCCAAGCGGCGCGCCGGTCCAGATCGTGCCGACATCGGTCGTCCGGCGGCCGGGCTGAAAGTCGGCGCGGGCCCATTCCGGCGCCGCATCGGGCGGCGAAGGCATATTGGCGATGACGCCGAAGGAGGCCGATTGCTCGGAATACCACCAGGCCACCATGGCGACGCTGGCCAGGATCAGCACGGCCCCGAAGGCGCCGCGCGGCAGACGGATCGGGTCGCGGGTCTTGGCCGAGGCCGAAGGCACGGCACGCCCGGTCTCGGTATCAACCTCGCGCTTGAACTGATCGACGATGCCGACCGGCTCAATGCCGAGGAAACCGGCATAGGTGCGCAAATATCCGATGGCGTAGGCACGGGCCGGAAGGCCCCGCGTGTCCATGGTTTCCAGGGCTTCCAGGTAATCGCGGCGAATGCGGGTGCGAGCAGCGGCGGAATCCAGCGTCATGCCAGCCTTGGCGCGCGCCTCCCGCAGGCGGTCACCGGCAGAATACTGCACATAACTGGCACCACTCTCTGAAAACACAGAATCTACCGGCACAAAACCCGCCATTCTCGTTTGACTCGACATAACGCTTAAACCCCTCCCCACCCGGGGGCAGCATGCTCACTCAGGGCAGGTGATACAGGGTAACCCAGATCACCGTTCACCATAAGATCAAATTCTGCGCCCGTTTTCAACAGCCTCACCGGGCAATCCGGCATCGGCACCGGCTTTCAGCAAGAGCGGTCTCAAGCTGTCGGCCGGGCTATCCATACGGCTAGCAAGCCAAATGCCAAGCTTGGCGGCATCGAGCCCGGAGACCATTTTCCGGATCGGGCCGACATTGCCGGCGGCCATGGAAAGACTTCGGTAACCAAGCCCTATAAGGACTGCCGCCTCCAGGGGCTTGGAGGCAATTTCTCCGCATACGGACACGGGGACATCATGTTTGGCGCAGGCATTGCGGATCTGCTGGAACAGGCCAAGTGCCGCCGGAGACAGCACATCGTACCGATCCGAGACTCGCGAATTTTGCCGGTCTGCTGCGAAAAAATATTGCATCAGATCATTGGCGCCGACCGAAACGAAGTCGACGGCATCGATCACATGCTCGATTGCCCAGGCAATGCCCGGGGTTTCCAGCATCAGTCCGATCTTGATTTCCGACGGCACCGGATGATTATTGTGCTCGGCATGCTGCAGCTCACGCTCCAGCATGGCGCGGGCGGCGCGCATTTCCCAGGGCGCGGAAATCATCGGGAACATCACGTGCAAGGGCCGCCCGGCCGCGGCCTGGATCAGGGCGCGCAACTGGTAGCGCAGCAGGCCGGGCCGATCGAGGCCCATGCGGATGGCGCGCCAGCCCAGGGCCGGATTGGGCTCAACCATGGACGGGGCGAAGGGCGCCACCTTGTCGCCGCCCAGATCGAGGGTGCGGAATATCACCGGCTTGCCATTGGCGGCATCGAGCACCGCGCGATAAACGGCGGCCTGGGCATCGAGCCGTGGCAGCGTGTCGGCCACCATGAACTGGAATTCGGTGCGGAACAGCCCGACACCGTCGGCACCGGCCTGGTCGAGATGGCTCAGCTCGACCAGCAGGCCGGCATTGATGTGCAGTCCGATCCGCTGCCCGTCGAGCGTTTGCGTCGGGCCGCGCATTTCGGCATAGGCCAGCCGGCGGATCGAGAGCGCCGTCAAACGCTCATCATAGGCTTCGACCACCTCGGCGGTCGGCCGGATGTGCAGAACACCGAATTCGGCGTCGAGAATGACCGGATCGCCATTCTCGGCCCGGTCGAGGGCGCCATCCAGGCGGCCGATCAGCGGAATCCCCAGCGCCTTGGCGACAATCGCGGCATGGGAAGAGGCCGAGCCTTCCTCCAGCGCAACACCGCGCAGCTTGGAGCGGTCGAAATCGAGCAATTCGGCCGGGCCGATATTGCGGGCGATCAGGATCGCATTGTCAGGCAGGGCCATTTGCGGCGCCGTCTTGCCGTCGAGATGGCGCAGAAGGCGATTGGCCAGATCCTCCAGATCGTGCAGGCGTTCGCGGAAGGTCAGGTCGGCAGCCTTCATCAGGCGGGCCCGGTTTTCATTGCGGACGCGTTCGATCGCCGCTTCCGCGGTCAGGCCGAGCCGGACGGCCTCGCGCAGTCTTTCCAGCCAGCCACGATCATGGGCAAACATGCGATAGGCCTGCAACACGTCGCGCGTCGGGCCACCGAAAGGAACGCGGCCACCTTCCAGCATGTCGTCAATCGAGGTTCGCAAGCCATTGATGGCGACATCGAGACGGATCTCCTCGCCCGCCGCATCCTCGGAAATCAGCCGGTCGGAGCCGACATGCGGCTCGAACAGGACAGCCACACCCTTGACCAGCCCGCCGGAAAAGGCGCCGCCCTGCAGCCGTTCCGGCTTGGACTGGCGCACATCAAGCCCGGCCATCTCCTCGGAATCGGCGATATCGCCGGAGGCGACGATCTCGGCCAGCACCATGGCGACGGTCTGCAGCGAGTCGATCTCGTCCTCGCCGACCTGGCGCTCCACCTTCGACTGCGCCGTCAGAACGCCGACCAGGCGGCCGCCGCGCAGGATCGGGACGCCGACAAAGGTGTTGAAGGGCTCTTCGCCGGTTTCCGGCTTGTAGGAGAAGGCGGGGTGGGCGCGGGCATCGAAGGTCGCGAAGGGGCGCGCGCGCCGCGCCACCAGGCCGACCAGGCCTTCGCCCGGCTGCAGGCGGGTATGGTGGACGGCTTCGGCCTTCAGCCCGTGCGTGGCGCATAATTCCAGCGCGCTGGAACGGCGCGCCAGATAGATCGAGCACACGTCCCAGCCGGCCTCTTCGGCGATCAGCGTCGTGAGATGGTCCAGCCGGTCCTGGGCATTCTCGCGCGTCGCCATCAGCTCGCGCATCCGCCTGAGCAGGCGGCGCGGATCACGCGTATTTGGCGTTATCGCTTCCATCAATTTCCCATCCGGTCCAGGCCATAGGCCGCATGCAGCGCGCGCACGGCGCGCTCGACGGCATCATTATCAATCAGCGCCGAGATCTTGATCTCGGACGTCGCCAGGACTTTTACTGCAATCCCGCTCTCACCCAATACGCCAAACAGGGATCGAGCCACATCGGCCCGCTGGCGCAGGCCCGCTCCAACAACCGAAACTTTCGCCAGACCGGTTTCCGAACCGATCCGAACTCCCGGCAATCCACGCTCCAGCGCCGATTGGGCACGATTGAGGTCACGGTGCGCAACTGAAAATTCCAGATTGACCGTATCCGGCTCGCGCCCATGGGCCTGGACGATCATGTCGACGCCGATTTCCGCCTCCGACAGGATGGCAAAGGCCTTCGCCGCGAACCCCGATTGCGGCGCCGCGCCCAGAACGGCGATCCGCGCCTGGTCGCGCGCATAGGCGACGCCGGAGACGACACGGCGCTCGGCGATATCCCGCTCGGCGACGATATCGGTGCCGCGGCTCTGGCCGGCAGCGAGAAAGCTCGACAAGACCCGCATCGGCACATGCCGCGCCTTGGCGAACTCGACCGAGCGTGCCTGCAGGACCTTGGCGCCCTGGGCGGCCAGCTCAAGCATCTCGTCATGGCTGATCGCGTCGAGACGGCGTGCGGCCGGTTCGATGCGGGGATCGGTGGTGTAGACGCCATCGACATCGGTGTAGATATCGCAGCGCGCGCCAAGAGCAGCTGCCAGGGCCGCCGCCGACAGATCGGTACCGCCGCGACCAAGCGTGCGCAGGCAGCCATCCTCGGCAATGCCCTGATAGCCGGCCAGCACGGGCACAATCCCCGCTGCCATCGCGGCTTCGAAGGCCGAGGCCTCCATGCCGGCAATGCGGGCAGCGCCGGGCGGGCCGTCGGTGAAGACCGGTGCCTGCCAGCCCAGAAAGGAGCGCGCCTGCAGGCCGCGTTCGCGCAGCGCCAGCGCCATCAGGGCCGCGGCGACCTGTTCGCCAGCCGCCAGTGCGACATCGGTTTCGCCATCGCCCAGCCCGGCGCCGAATTCAGCGGCCAGGCCAAGCAGGCGATCCGTCTCGCCGGCCATGGCCGAGACGACGACCGCCAGGGTTTCGCCACGCGCAACCGCATCGGCGACGAGGCCGGCGGCGTGGCGAATTCGCTCGATCGTTCCGACCGAGGTCCCGCCAAATTTTGCGACAACGCGTGTCATTCCGGCTGCCCTCACTCGTTTGCCCTGCCCCCGACTGTTCATAACGTCGCACCCGGCTCGATAAGCCCGGCCGGCAGGGCCATAATATGGCTGTCAGGGTATCGTCGATTGGCACCGTGGTGCTATGGCGGTTTCCTACTTGGACGAAGCCTTGTACGCAACGCTCGAACGCAATATTGCGGAAATTCGCGCATCAGGAGAACAGGCATGACCACCACTGCCGCACCGGAAACCCTGTCCCGTCCTTCGGTCGATCCGGAAGAAGTCGAGAAGTTCTCGCGCATTGCCTCCGAATGGTGGGATCCGGAGTCCAAGTTCAAGCCGCTGCACAAATTCAATCCCGTCCGGCTGGCCTTCATCCGCGAAGTGATCTGCAGCCATTTCGACCGCTCGGGGGAACGCCCCTTCGAAGGCCTGCGCATTCTCGATATCGGCTGTGGCGGCGGGCTTGCGTCTGAACCCATGGCCCGGCTCGGTGCCGCGGTGACCGGCGTCGATGCCGCGGAAGCCAATGTGAAGACCGCCTCGGTGCATGCCAGCGAGCAGGGCCTCGAGATCGACTACCGCCATGGCGTCGCCGAGCAATTGATCGAGGCTGGCGAACCGCCCTTTGATGTCGTGCTGAATCTGGAAGTAATGGAGCATGTCGCCAATCCCCACACTTTCCTGATCGATTGTTCGGCGCTGGTCAAACCGGGCGGTCTGATGATCTGCGCCACCATCAACCGGACCTCGAAGGCCTTCGCCCTGGCCATCATCGGTGCCGAATGGGTGATGGGCTGGCTGCCGCGCGGCACCCACCGCTTCCACAAGCTGGTCCAGCCCAGAGAGCTCGAAGCGGCGCTGCATGAGGGCGGCATGGCGACGGATGATGCCGTCGGCGTGAGCTATAATCCGCTCAATGATCAATGGACGCTGGGCGAGGATACCAGTGTGAACTACATGATGATCGCGCGAAAACCGCGGCCTTCCCTGTAGTTCCGGTCTTTCAATTGGCTTTTTTCGGCGGCGTCGGGGCCAGGGCGTCGGGCAAGGGTGCGACCGGCACCCCCTCCTCGCGCAGGGCCTCGCTCTCCGCCGGCGAAGTCTCGCCATAGATCAGGCGTTCCGGCTTGTCGCCGGCATGAATGGCGCGCGCCTCGGAGGCGAAATCCTCGCCGACATAATCGTAATTACTGCGGATATGCGCCTTCACCTGCGCCGCCATCGCCTGGAGTTTCGCTTCCGGCGTCGCTTCGCGGCGGCGCGAGGTGGTGACCGCCGGCGACATCACCGCCTTGCGGATCCCGATCGAGCCGCATTGCGGGCACTCGACGAGACCGCCTTCATTCTGCTCGTCAAAGGCGGCCGAATTCGAAAACCAGGCTTCGAACTCATGGGCGTGATCGCAGACAAGCGCATAACGGATCATCGCAGGATCACTTCGCCCGGCCCGCTCAGCTTTCGATCATGCAGCAGGGCGGGGATACGCGAACGGGCATCGGCGACCTTGTCCATGTTCAGCTCGGCAAGCAGGATGCCCGGCTCGTCATGGTCGAGCATGGCCGTCACCGCGCCCCAGGGGTCGACAATCATCGAATGGCCCCAGGTACGGCGGCCATCCTCGTGCAGACCGGCCTGAGCCGGGGCGATCACCCAGCAGCCGGTTTCGATCGCCCGGGCCCGCAGCAGGACTTCCCAATGCGCCCGCCCCGTCGGCCGGGTGAAGGCGGCCGGCACGGTCAGGATCTGGGCGCCAGCCTGGGCCAGGCGGCGATAGAGATAGGCGAAACGCACATCATAGCAGATCGACAGGCCGAGCCTCGCCGCGCCGATATCGGCGACCACCAGCCGGTCGCCGGCCTGGTAATTGGCGGATTCGCGATAGGTTTCGCCCTGCCCCAGCCCGACATCGAACATGTGGGCCTTGTCATAGGTAGCAAGCAATTGCCCGTCCGGCGCGAACAGGAATGACCGGTTGGCGGCGCGGCGTTCGGCCAGCCTGACCGCCAGCGAGCCGATCAGCAGCGTGATGGAGAGCTCTTTCGCCAGAGCGGCGAAGGCCGGAATCGCGGGATCATCCTGCGCCGCGCGCATCACGGCAAACGCCTGGTCGGCATCCTTCTGCAATAGATGCGTCGCTTCCGGCGTCGCAATCAGAGTCGCACCCTGGCCAGCCGCATCACGGATCAGATCGCAGGCCATAGCCAGATTGGCGGCCGGATCGATACCGGACCGCATCTGGATCAGGGCTGTCTTGATCGCACTCATTCCAGGCCGAGCATCCCGTCCAGCTTGCCGGAACGCTCAAGCGCCATCAGCTGGTCGCAGCCGCCGACATGATCCTTGTCGATGAAAATCTGTGGAAAGGTGCGGCCGCCCTTGGAGCGCTGCACCATTTCCTCGCGCTTTTTCTGATCGAAGCCGGCATCGATTTCCTCGAATGCGACCTTCTTCTGTTTCAGCAGCGAGACCGCACGGGCGCAATAGCCGCACATGGGTCGGGTATAGATGGTCACTTTGGCCATTCGGGTACTCCTTTACGCCTTACATAGTGGGATCGCTGGCGCGTACAACACGGCAGAGCGTCACAACAGTCACAACGGCAGTGCCGGCACGCCTGAGCTGGCGCGCGCAGGCCGAGGCCGTCGCCCCGGTGGTGAACACATCATCGACCAGCACGACATGGCATCCGTCAAGCCTGTGCCCCGGCGCAATGCGGAAGGCGCCGGCCATATTGCGCCGCCGTGACAGCACGCTCTTTCCCGCCTGGCTTGGCGTGGCCCGCGAGCGCAGCAGCCAGCCGGCCTGCATAGGAATACCCGTCTGACGCGACAGGGCCTGTCCCAATAGCGCCGATTGATTATAGCGCCTTGCCAGCAGGCGGCGCCAGTGCAGCGGCACCGGCAGGATGTAATCGGCACCGTCGAGGCAGGCGGCGCCGGCACGCGCCATCCAGCGCGCGAACTGGTCAATCATCTCGCGCCGGCCGCCATTCTTGAAGCCAAGCACGAGCTGGCGCGAGCCATCGCCATAGACGAGCGGTGCCCGCGCCCGGTCGAATTTGGGTGGCCTTGCGATGCAGCTCGCACACAGAATGCCCGCATCCGCGCCGGTGCCCGACGGGTAGGGAAAGGGCAAGCCACAGCAATCGCACCAGGGCGCATCGATAAACTCCAGCCCCTGCCAGGCGGTCGCATCGAGCCGCCCGCTGGCATCCACGGGCACGCCGCGCACCGGACAGACCGGAGGCCAGATCGCATCGGCGATCGCAGTCAGAACGCGCTTGCTCACCTGAGCCCCTTCCCTTGATGCACCGCAAAAGGCATATCGGCTGCATGTCGCCCGACCTGCCCCCGCTTCTGTTCGATCGAGACCTGTTGCGCCAGCGCCGGCAGCGCGCGGCGGGCAGTATACATTCATACAATTTTCTCGTGCAACGGGCCTTCGACGATATCTGCGACCGCGT
Source organism: Maricaulis sp. (assembly GCA_051275375.1). Classification (GTDB taxonomy): domain Bacteria; phylum Pseudomonadota; class Alphaproteobacteria; order Caulobacterales; family Maricaulaceae; genus Maricaulis. The sequence continues at coordinate 10,150 of JBNMNI010000016.1, forward strand.
CGAGGGCGTGATGCGCGATTTCGACCACAGCCTGATTCTCGGCGGCGGGCCCGGACTGCGCGCCGAATTGCGCCAGCGCCATGCCGGCACAAAGGCCGGCTGGGTCGCGCAGAGTGATCTGGCGCCCGCCATCGCGGCGCAGCTGGACGGCCCCGCCCTGGCGCTCGACGAGGAGCGCCTGCCCTTCGCCGATGCCAGCCTCGATCTGGTTCTCGCCCCGCTCGGCCTGCACTGGACCAATGATCTGCCCGGCGTGCTGGTACAATTGCGCCGGGCGCTGAAGCCGGATGGTTTCCTTGCCGCAGCTCTGCTGGGCGGCAATAGCCTGACCGAATTGCGCCAATGCCTGATCGCGGCCGAGACCGAGCTGAGCGGCGGCGCGCATGCGCGGGTTTCGCCGCTGGCCGGCACATTCGACATTGCCGCCCTGCTGCAACGCGCCGGCTTCACCATGCCGGTCGCCGATATCGACCGCGTCACCGTGCGCTATGACAATGCCTTCGCCCTGATGGCCGATCTGCGCGGCATGGGCGAGACCAGTATTCTCGCCGACCGGCCGCGCAGCCCGGCGACGCGGGCGCTGTTTGTGCGCATGGCGGAGATCTACGCGCAGCGCTTTGCCGATCCGGACGGGCGTATCCGCGCCACATTCGAGATCGTGCATGCCGCCGGCTGGGCGCCGCATCCCGATCAGCCACAAGCCAAGCGGCCCGGTTCGGCCACCGTCAGGCTGGCCGATGCGCTGGGTGTGAAGGAGACATCTGCGGGCGAGAAGGCCGGCGGCTAGAGCGCCCCGGTCACATCCTCATACAGCCGCGTCATGGCCGGGCCGAATGTAGCCCAGAGGCCGAGGATCACCGTCGCCATCGCCACCGCGATCATGCCGTATTCGACCGCCGTGGCGCCGCT
>JBNMNI010000017.1:0-10689 GCA_051275375.1 Maricaulis sp.
TCGACCGCCGTGACGATATCGGCAAGGGCGATCGCGAAACTCCAGCCGATCAGGCACATCGCGCCTTCGGACACGCCGAAGACCGCGCCGATGCGCAGCGCATCGATAAGCCTCACCTTCGGCGCGGCACCGCCGCGCGCCAGCGCTGCGGCAAATGCATCGGTCGACAGGCTGAAACTGGTGAGGACAAGCGCGAGCGGATTTATCATCGGCGGTGCTTAGCGCGGCCCGGCAATGCCCGGCAAGCGTTGAACGCCTCTGCAGGCCGCAAGGGGCTGATGGCAAGGCGGCACAGAAATCTGCACCTTGCCCCCTCGTCCCGGCGCCCGCTCTCGTCTAGAAACGGCGGGACCAGAAAAGGAATTGCCTCATGCTGCGCCTGTCCGCGATCATTGCCGCCGCCACCCTCCTGTTCGGATGCCAGCAGGCCCCGGCCGATGCCCAGCTGAATGACCGCGCCCGCGAGGAAGTGGGCGAGATTGTCCGGTCCTATATCCTGGAGCATCCGGAAGTGATCGAGGAGGCCCTGGTCGAATTGCAGCGCCGCGCCCGGGCGCGCGAAACGGACAGTATCTATGCCGCGATCGAGCGCTATTCCGCGGCGATTTATGGCGATGAGCGCGATCCGCGTTTCGGCGGCACCGAGCCGGACGTCATCATCGTCGAATTCATGGACTATAAATGCTCCTATTGCCGCGTCGCCAATCAATGGGTGATCGATGTCAATGAGCGCTATGGCGACCGCGTCCAGTTCATTTTCAAGGAATACCCGATCCTCGGTCCCGATTCGCTGGAAGCCTCGCGCGCCGCGCTGGCGGCCCACAACCAGGGCGCCGAAATTTATGAGTTATTCCACCGCTCCATGGTCAATGCCTCCGGCCCGCTGCCGACGGCGCGGATCGACCAGCTCGCGGCTCTGGCCGGTGTGGACGTCGCCCGCATGCGCGTTGACATGGAGGACGCAGCGATCATGGATCATATCGAGGATGTCCGTTCCCTGGGCCAGGCGCTGGCCGTATCGGGCACGCCTTTCTTCATCGTTGATGGCGTTGTGGTGAACGGGGCCAATGAGATTGCGCTGGAAGAGGCGCTGCAGGCCGGGCTGGGCGGCTGACGGCAGGCTTAAACGCCCCGCCGCCGGTCCGGAACAGGCTCCGAAGCTGAGTCAGCCCCGGGGAATCATCGCCTTATCGTCAAAATGGGAGGCAGGCCGGTGCTGTCCAGGATCAGAGACATCTACGAGGCCGACACGGATGCGGCCCACCGCTTCCGCTACGGCCTGCTCGGCTTCGATGTCGTGGCCACGCTCTATGTGGTTGCGACCTCGTTTTTCACGCGCACGCTGACGATCGAGATCATCGACATGGTGCTCGGCGCCGTGATCCTCGCCGATTTCATCGCGCGGCTGGCGATCGAGACCGAGCGCCGCAAGCTCTTCCTGCGGCTGGCGACCTGGGCCGATCTCATCGCGATCGCCTCCTTCCTGGCGCCGATCGCGGGCGAAGGCCTGGGCTTTTTGCGGATCCTGCGGACGCTGCGCCTGCTGCACAGCTATCAATTGCTGCAGCGGCTGCGCACCGATTTCGCCTATTTCCGCAGCCATGAAGAGATCCTGCTGGCGGCGCTGAACCTGATGGTCTTCCTCTTCGTCACCACCGGTCTGATCTATGCCCTGCAATACGGCCGCAATGACGAAATCCGCAATTATGCCGACGCTTTCTACTTCACCGTCACGACGCTGACGACGACCGGTTTCGGCGATATCACGCTGGAAGGCACGAGCGGCCGCCTGCTCTCGGTCGGGGTGATGATTGTCGGGGTGACGCTGTTCCTGCGCCTGGCCCAGGTCCTGTTCCGCCCCACCAAGGTGCGTCAGGAGTGCAAGACGTGCGGCCTGATGCTGCACGATCCCGACGCGGTGCATTGCAAGCATTGCGGCAAGACCATGCGCATCAAGACCGAAGGCACGACCTGACAGCGCGGCCCTCTGCGGGCGGGCTCAGATCAGCCCGTAGAGCGGGCTTGATGCGTCGGCATAGAGTTTCTTCGGCATGCGGCCGGCGAGATAGGCTTCACGGCCGGCGATGACGGCGTGTTTCATCGCCGAGGCCATCAGGACGGGGTTTTTCGCCCCGGCGATGGCGGTGTTCATCAATACACCGTCGCAGCCCAGCTCCATCGCCACGGTCGCATCGGACGCCGTGCCGACACCGGCATCGACGATCACCGGCACCGAGGATTGCTCGATGATCAGGCGGATATTGACCGGGTTCTGTATGCCCAGGCCCGAGCCGATCGGTGCCCCCAAAGGCATGATGGCGCAGCAGCCGACCTCTTCCAGGCGGCGGGCATAGACCGGATCGTCGGAGCAATAGACCATCACGTCGAAGCCCTCCTTGATCAGCATTTCCGCCGCGCGCAGGGTTTCGGCCATGTCGGGATAGAGATGTTTGGGATCGGACAGGACTTCCAGCTTCACCAGCGACCAGCCACCGGCCTCGCGCGCCAGACGCAGGGTGCGGATCGCATCCTCGCCGGTGAAACAGCCCGCCGTATTGGGCAGGAAGATGTATTTCTGTGGATCGATGAAATCGACCAGGCGTGGCTCGGACGGGTCGGACAGATTCACGCGCCGGATGGCGACGGTAATCATCTCGGCGCCGGAGGCCTCGAGGGCACGGGCATTTTGCTCATAGCTGGCATATTTGCCGGTGCCGATGATCAGGCGGGAGGACAGCGTGCGGCCGGCGACCACCAGCGGTTTGTCGTGTGAGGCCTGCGTCATGATTGATCCGTCTTCCATTCTTGTTATCCGCCTCCGACAAACGCCACGATTTCGATTCGGTCACCCTGGGTGAGCGCATCAAGGCCGTAGCGCGAGCGCGGCACGATTTCCAGATTGCGCTCGACGGCGATCTTGCGGCCATCCAGCCCGAGCTCGCGCACCAGGTCAGCGACACGGCTTCCCGGTGCGATCATCCTGGTCTCGCCATTGACTGTCAGCTGCAACACGGCTTCCGCTCACCCCGCTTGTATGTACGATGGCTCACGTCGTAGAACTGATGCGGGTTGTAAGGCAAGGCCATGACGAAACCGATCTACATCCTCAATGGGCCGAATCTCAATCTCCTCGGCAGCCGTGAACCGGAAATCTACGGCTCGATGACGCTCGACGATATCGCCGAGGCCTGCCGCGCCCATGCCGGCGAGCTGGGCCAGACGGTCGAGTTCCGCCAGTCCAATCATGAAGGTGTGTTGATCGACTGGCTGCATGAGGCAAATCTCAAGGCCAGTGCAGTGATCTTCAACCCCGGTGCCTACACACATACATCTGTGGCTTTGCATGACGCCGTTCGCGCGATAGAACCCCCGGTCATTGAAGTTCACTTGAGCCAGACCGCCGCCCGGGAAACATTCCGGCATCACTCCTTCGTCGCCTCTGCAGCCAGAGGCAGTATTACCGGACTGGGTCTGGCAAGTTATCTACTGGGTATCGACGCCGCCCTGCATTGCCAGAATCACTGACGGACATAAAAGGCCAAATCATGAGTTCTGAGACCCGAAGCCGTTCGCCTATCGACCCTGAAATCGTGCGCGAGCTCGCCGATATCCTGCGCGAGACCGATCTGTCGGAAATCGAGGTTGAGCGCGGCGATCTTCGCCTGCGCATCGCCCGCCAGCTGCCGGCCGCGACCATGGTTCAGACCGTCGCTGCTGCTGCACCGGCCGCCCCGTCGGGCTATGCCGTCGAAACGCCCGCCCCGCTGGGCGCCAGCGATCTGAAGGCCCATCCCGGCGTCGTCAATTCGCCAATGGTCGGCACCGCCTATCTCAAGCCGAATCCGGAATCGGAAAATTTCGTCAAGGTTGGCGAAACGGTGAAGAAGGGCGACACCATCCTGCTGATCGAAGCGATGAAAACCTTCAATCCCATCGTCGCGGAAAAATCAGGCACGATCTCGGAAATCCTCGTCGAAGAAGGCCAGCCGGTCGAATACGGCGAGCCGCTCTTCATCCTGATCTAACGCTCACCCCCGCCGCGAGCGCCAAACATGTTTGAAAAAATCCTGATCGCCAATCGCGGCGAAATCGCCCTTCGCATTCACCGGGCGTGCCGTGAAATGGGCATTCGCACCGTCGCGATCCATTCGGAAGCCGACGCCAATGCCATGCATGTGCGCCTCGCCGACGAGAGCGTCTGCGTCGGCCCGGCTTCGGCGGCGAAGAGCTATCTCAATGTGCCCTCCATCATTGCTGCGGCCGAAGTCACGGGCGCCCAGGCGATCCATCCCGGCTATGGCTTCCTGTCGGAAAATGCCCGCTTCGCTGAAATCGTCGAGGCCCACGGCCTGACCTTTATCGGACCAACGGCGGCGCATATCCGCATGATGGGCGACAAGATCACCGCCAAGAAAGCCGTGATGGCGGCCGGAATTCCGGTCGTACCGGGTTCTGAGGGCGGCGTTTCGGAAATCAAGGAAGCCAAGCGCATCGCGGCCGAGATCGGCTATCCTGTGCTGGTGAAAGCAGCTTCAGGCGGCGGCGGACGCGGCATGAAAGTCGCCGAGAATGAAGCCCGGCTGCAGGAAGCCATGGATACTGCCTCGGCCGAAGCCGCAGCGGCATTTGGCGATGGCACGATCTATCTGGAAAAATACCTTGGGCGTCCGCGCCATATCGAAATCCAGATCCTGGCCGACATGCACGGAAATGTGGTCCATCTGGGCGAGCGCGATTGTTCCTTGCAGCGCCGTCACCAGAAAATCCTCGAAGAGGCGCCCTCGCCGGCCCTGAATGCGGCCGAGCGGGCGCAGATCGGCGAGACCGTGCGCAAGGCGATCGAAGTGATCGGCTATCGCGGCGTCGGCACGATCGAGTTTCTCTACGAGAATGGCGAATTCTACTTCATCGAGATGAATACGCGCCTGCAGGTCGAACACCCGGTAACCGAAATGATCACCGGCATTGATCTGGTGCGTGAACAGATCCGCGTTGCTGATGGCGCCCATCTCGATATCCGCCAGGAAGACATCACATTTGAAGGCCATGCGATCGAGTGCCGGATCAATGCGGAAAACCCCCGCACCTTCGCACCCTCGCCCGGCAAGATCACCGATTTCCACGCGCCCGGCGGGCTCGGCGTCCGACTCGATTCGGCGCTATATACCGGCTATTCTGTGCCGCCCTATTATGACAGCCTGATCGGCAAGCTGATCGTGCATGGCCGCACCCGCGCCGAAGCGCTGCTGCGTCTGCGCCGCTCGCTGGAAGAAATGGTCGTCGGCGGGATTGAAACCTCGATTCCGATCTTCCTCAACCTGCTTGAGGAACCGGAATTCGTGAATGGCGATTATCATATCCGCTGGCTGGAAGACTGGCTCGCCAGCCGCGAGGCCTAGACAGCCAAAGCAGGGGCAGACAGGGACACAAGGGCGGAGGCAGGATGCGCGGCTTCGGGGCCAGGGAATTGCTCGAATGCTATGCGCGCGGCGTCTTCCCGATGGCGGAAGGCCGCGACGATCCACGCATCTACCTGCTCGATCCGGACCAGCGCGGCATCCTGCCGCTTGATGATTTCCACCTGCCGCGCCGGCTGCAGCGCACCGTGCGCCAGGATGTGTTCCAGGTCAGCATCAATCTCGACTTCCAGGCCGTGGTCGCCGGTTGCTGCAAGGCAGCGCCGGGTCGCGAGGAGACCTGGATCAATGACGGGATTTTCAGCCTCTATACCGAGCTGCATCGCCGCGGCCAGGCCCACAGTGTCGAGTGCTGGCGTGGCGGCGATCTGGTGGGCGGTCTCTATGGCGTCTCGCTCGGCGGCGCGTTTTTCGGCGAGAGCATGTTTTCGCTGCAGCGCGATGCCAGCAAGGTGGCGCTGGTGCATCTGCTCGGACGGCTGATCGCCGGCGGTTACACTTTGCTCGATACCCAGTTTACCACCGGGCATCTGGAAACTTTTGGCGCCCGTTCCATCGCGCGCGAGGACTACAAGACGCGCCTCGCCCTTGCCCTGGAATTAAAAGCGGATTTCCTTGCCCTGCCGGCGGAGATCAGCGGCATGCGGGCCTTGCAGGAAGCTCAGGCCTTGCAGTCGAGCACCCAGACATCATAGATCGGGTGCTCGAGCGGATTTTGTGCCGGTCGCGAGCCGAACATCCAGCCGGAGAAAACCGTCTCCCCGGTGGTGTCGACACCGAAACCATCGGTGCGCCGGTCGAGGATCTGCAGGAAGGCATAGGTCTCCGGCGTCTCTTCCGGCGGGCGCTTGCGGCAATACTGGGCCGTAATGGTCAGGGCGCCGAAATCAATGCTTTCGCCGATCCGGACCTCAAAATCGCGGGTACGCGCCGTCACCTTGTCGAGACCGCGCAGCACGACGATGGATCCGGGGCGGCTCGACAATTCCTGGTTCGTCCGCACATCGGGATCGTCGCCGCGCAGGCTGGCACCGGTATCGGGCGTGCTGGCGGGAATGCTATCCTGGGCCTGCAGGCCGAGCGGCAGACAGGCGGCGAGGATCAGAGCTGCGAGAAATCGTGTCATGGTCTGAAACTGCCCCGGGATTAAGGCGCTGTCGAGGCGGTTCGCCCGACAGGCGATTAGTTTGAATCCGGCGACCAGGCTTCGTAATCGCCCGTCGCCGCCTGGCGCTTCTCGTGCAAGACGAGGCTGCCGGTCGGCCGGTAGGCGTAAACCGTACCGGTCAGATTGGGGTGATGGTCCTTTTCCCAGACCTGGCGCTTGAGCGGCGCTTCCGTCGGCGGCAGGTCGAAGGTGTGGTGCAGCCAGCCATGCCATTCGGATGGCACGCGCGAGGCGTCAGCATAGCCCTTATAGAGAACCCAACGACGCTTCTTGCCGTCCGGGCCGGTAATGCCGCTCTCTTCGAAATAGCGATTGCCGTAATCGTCTTGCCCGACCTTTTTGGCACCGCGGCGCGACAGCGTCAGCAAGGTGCCGGGCGTGGCATCATTCCACCAAACGAAAATCTTGGAGATAAAACCCAACATGGCGTGCGGCTCCGAGTCGGTCACGGCGAGGAATTCACCTGTATATGCCTTCGCATGGTCATCCGGTCCAGTCTTGAACACTGCGGGGTTATGAGGCGCGGCCGGGCGCGGTAGACTGGTGGCAACTCCGGGCGATTCGGGGACCAGAGGGTGGGAAAATGAGACTTCACAGTCGCTTCGCCGAAGCCATTGCCGCCGCGGGCGACCGCCATGCCCTCGCGCAGCGCGATACCGCCGCCTTTGGCAGCGCGGATCCCGATGACGGCCATGCCTGCGACCGCTGCCTGATGGTACCGCAGGACTGGAGCCCCGCTGCCACGCTCGCCCTGGCGGGCCTGCTGGGCACACCGCGTCCCACAGCGACCCAGCCGCGCGCGGGCCTGCAGGCCTTTGGCGGCCTGTCGCCGCAGATCGCCGATGGCAGCGAAGTCGCGCCGGAGAGCGGTCTGGACGCCGTTATCGCCCGTCTGGCCGGCTCGCTGAGCTGGTCGGTTGCGCGCCATGGCGCGCTGGACCGTCCCGAGGATGCCCAGGTTTTCCACGGCGAAATTTCTGCCAGCCTGCTGGGTCGCTATGTGATCCCCGATGCCGATCTGTGGCGCGAGGGCGGTATTGACTGGGCCTATGGCCTGGCAGTGCCGCAACCCGCCGCACCGTCTCAAGCCGTCGCAATCGAGGCCGGCAGTGCCGAGGCGCCGGCGCAATTGCGCCGTGTTGCCGAAGGCGCGATGTGCGAAGGCGTGCTTGAGGTTGGTGCCCGCATCACGCGCGAACGGCTGGAGGCGATTTCCCAGGCCTGCCACCGCTGTTCCGGCGAGGGTGAAGAATGCTTCGATCCGCGCCAAAATGCCGCCCTGGCACGGGCGATGCGCGCCGCCCTGCGCGATGGCGTCGCCGAGGAAGCTGTCGAGCGGGCGCTGGCCCTGGCCCGTCAGGGCGTTGCGGAGGACGCACTCACTGCCTTGCAGCCGCAGCCGCAAACACAGTCCGGCACCTTATTGCACCTGCCGCCGGCCCTGGGCCGGGCGATCGAGGCCGATGAGGACTGGCGCTTTGGCGGCGAGTTTGGCAGCGGGGGCGAAACCGTGCGGGCGCGTGATTTCCGCGACGGGGTGGCGCGCACGATCTGGAGTTTCGGCGCGCCCTCGCTGGCTTTCCAGGCCTGTCCCGAGGCCGGTGGCCCGGTGCTGCACCTCAACCTGCCCGCCTTTCTCGATCCCGATAGCGGATTTCGTGCCGATCTGCTCGGCGATGCCGTGCGGATCTGGTCGTGTGCCCTGATCCTGAGCGCCTCGAAGGCGGCCGATTCAGCGGGCACGCTCAATCTGACCGGAATCGGCGCCCTGCTGAGCGCGGCCGGACTGGCCTATGACAGTGTCGAGGCGCGGCATGTCATTGCGGCGATCGGCCGGCTGGTGACGCTGTGCCTGCGCGAAACCGGCGGCGAGCTGGGGGCCCAGGCGCCCGGTCTCGGCCCTGATCCAGACCTGACCGCCCTGCCCGGTCTGTTCGCCGCGCTCGCGTCCGAACTGGACCAGGCCCCCTCGCGTTTTGCGCCGCGCTCCGCCCTCGCGCGCCCGGGCATCACCATTGCCAGCATCAATCCGGAGGCGGCTATTGCCGGCCTGTTCGACACCGACAGCCTGGGCGCCGGCCCGGTCGAAACCGCGATCATCGCCGATGGCGGTATTTCCGGCGGCCACCGGCTGCGCCACTGCGTGCGCGCCGGATTGCGCCAGCTCGGCGCCAGCCCGACCGAGATCGAGAGCGCCGAGGACCATGCGGCCGGTCATGGCAGCCTGCGCGGCGCGTCGGCAATTTCCGTGGCCCAGCTCAAGGCGCGCGGCCTGCCGGACGACGCGATCGAACGGGTTGAAGACATGATCGGCGACGGCGCCTCGGTGCGCTATGCCCTCAATCGCTGGACCCTGGGTGAGCGGGTCTGCCGCGACCAGCTCGGCCTGCCCAGCGATATCATCGCGGCCGAAGGCCAGTCGCTGGTGCGGGCGCTCGGATTTTCCGAGACCGAGATCGCGGCGGCCGACCGCCATGCCCACGGTGCGGGCACCCTGGACGATGCCCTCGCTCTGCCGGCCGAATGGCGCGCCGTGTTTGCACCGGTCAGCCCGCAGGGCCAGCTGGAGATGAGCGCCGCGCTTGAGGGCCAGATCAACGGGCTGGTCGAGACCCGGCTGGCGCTCGAGGGCGAGAGCACGATCGACGATGTCGCGGCGCTGATCGACCGCGCTGCCGTGCTCGGCCTGCGCCGGCTGACGCTGCGCCGCACTCGCTCGGGCCTGCTCAACCTGTTGCCGGCAATCGAATTCGACAAGGGCGACTATACCAGCGAGACCATGAGCGAGCGGATGAGCGAGCGCCCGGTCGAGCGCATCGTCGAACGCACGGTGGAACGCACGGTCGAGCGGCTGGTCGAACAGCCAACCGTGCGGCGCAAACTGCCCGACCGGCGCAAGGGCTATATCCAGAAAGCCACGGTCGGCGGCCACAAGGTCTATCTGCATACCGGCGAATTTGATGATGGCGAGCTCGGCGAGATCTTCATCGACATGCACAAGGAAGGCGCTGCCTTCCGCTCGCTGATGAATAATTTCGCCATCGCGATCTCGATCGGTCTGCAATACGGCGTGCCGCTCGAGGAATTCGTCGATGCCTTCGTCTTCACCCGTTTCGAGCCGGCCGGCGCCGTGACCGGCAATGATTCAATCCAGCACGCCACGTCGATCCTGGATTATCTGTTCCGCGAACTGGGCGTCTCCTATCTCGGCCGTGATGATCTGGCCGAGCTGTCGCCGGACAATGCCGACCAGGGCGGGCTCGGCAAGGGCGTGGCCGAGGAAAAACTGTCGCAACAGGACGCTGCCCGCTTCATCTCCAAAGGCTTCAGCCGTGGCCAGGTGCCCGACAATATCGTGATGTTTGCCAATGCCGTGCGCAAGGTCGCCAGCGGCCAGGGCGGCGGGCATGGCGTTGGCGATATCGAGCTGCAGGCCGACGAGCCGGCGAGCCGGGGTTCCAAAGTGCGCGATGTCAGCCTGTATTCCGGTGACCCCTGCCCGGAATGCGGTCATTTCACCGTGGTCCATGGCGAGGGCGGACATAAATGCGATGCCTGCAGCTGGACCTCCAGCTGAGGCCAGGACCGGCGCACCGCTTGCATGGGCTCGCCTGTCGGGCTCGGAGCGCCTCATTATGAAACGAATTCTGGCTGCCATTGCGATCTTCCTGTCGGCCTCGTCTGCAGTGCTGGCCCAGGATGCGGCACAAATCGCCCGCGTCCAGGCCGGCCAGTCCTGTTCCGGCTGCAATCTTTTCCAGGCCGAGCTGGGCTATCTCGACCTGCCCGGTATTGATCTGTCCGGCTCACGGCTGCGCCAGGCCAATCTGGCGCTGGCGACGATGAACCGGACCAATTTCGACAATGCCAATCTGTCCGTCGCCAATCTGTTCGGCGCCCGCTTCACCTATGCCACCTTCCGCAATGTCGATTTTTCCGATGCCATCCTGGTGGGCGCCTATTTCGGCAGCGCCAACCTGAGCGGCGCGCGCCTGGCCGGCACCAATATTTCCGGGGCCGAAATGGCGACCGCGACCGGCCTGACCCAGACCCAGCTCAATGAAGCCTGCGGCGATAGCGCGACACAATTGCCGCCCGGCCTGC
>JBNMNI010000018.1:0-10627 GCA_051275375.1 Maricaulis sp.
ATCGCAAGCATGCTGGTTCCCACTGTCCTGTATGGCCGTCACCCCGGCTGGGGCGCGCCGGGCGGGGCGGCTGTCGGGCAGGATGTTTTCCAGTCGGTGATTGACGGCGTGGCCGCCCACGGCGCGCTGGAAGGGTGCGATCTGGTGCTGACCGGCTATTTCGCCGACCCCGGCCAGGTCTTCATGGCGGCGGCCGCGATCGATCTGGCGCGCAAGCAAAGGCCTGCTGAAGACACCGGGCCGGCTGGCCTGCCGCGGCCCTGGGTGGTGGTCGACCCGGTGATGGGCGATGCGCCGGGCGGACTTTATGTCGCGCCACAAATAGCGACAGCGATCCGGGATCAGCTGCTGCCGCGCGCCGATCTGGTGACGCCGAATGCCTTCGAGCTGGGTCATCTCACGGGCCGCGCCCTGACCGATCTGGCCTCGATGCTGCGAGCCGCCCGGGCGCTGGAACGTCCGGCCCTGGTCTCCTCCCTGCCGCGCCGCGGACGCATCGGCGTGATCTATGTCGATGGCGATGAGGCCTGGATGGTTACCCATGAGCGCTGTGAGCAGTCGCCCAAGGGAACGGGCGATGTGCTTGCGGCGGCCTTTGTCGCGGCACGCCTGAACGGGGCCGATGCCCGCTCCGCGCTCGAGCACGCGGTGGCGGCGACGCTGAGCCTGGTGATGCGGGCGAACGAGACCGGCAGCGCTGAATTGCCTCTGGCCGCAGCAGCCGGTTTGTTGCACGAACCGCTGGTCAGCCTCGAGGCCGAGCCGCTATAGCGGGGCTCTCCAGCTTGATTTTCGCCGCCGCAACAGGATAGCCAGAGCGCATGACCTTAGACCCGACACCCGCCACCGAAACCCTGCCCGAGCTTCACGGCCATGTCGCTGCGGGTTTCGAGCCTGTCGCCGAGGCCTTCCTCGCCAATTGGGCCGATCAGGACGAGCTGGGCGCCGGTTTCGCCGTGCGGCTCGGCGGCGAGATCGTGGTCGATATTCATGCCGGCTGGGCCGACCGCAAGAAGAGCCGCGCCTGGCAGGATGATACGCTGGTGCCGGTCTATTCGACCGGCAAGGCTGTTGCGGCACTGGTGATTGCCCGCCTGGTCGATCGCGGCCTGCTCGATTATGACGCGCCCGTCGCCGATTTCTGGCCGGAATTCGCTGCCAGCGGCAAGTCTGCGGTGACCGTGGCCCAGGCCCTGTCACACCAGGCCGGCCTGTCGGGCCTGTCGGAAGAGATGGATGCGGCCGACTGGTTCAATGCCAGGCTGATCGAGGCCAAGCTCGCCCGCCAGACGCCGCTCTGGGAGCTGGGCACCGGCTCGGGTTATCACCCGGTGACGTTCGGATTCATCGTCGATGCCCTGGCGCGGCGTACGGATGGCCGTTCGATCGGTGCGATCCTGCGCGAGGATATTTGCGGCCCCGGCGATATTGATTTCCATATCGGCCTGCCCGAGCGCGAACATGAGCGCGTCGCCGAGCACGCCATGCCGAAGCAATTGCCCGATCTGGGCGTGGTCACCCCGGCCAGCGAGCTGGCCTTTCTCAAACCCTGGTCCTCGCCGGGCCGGCGCGGCGCCTCGCAATGGCGCATGCATGAATTCCCGGCCGCCAACGGGCATTCCACGGCGCGGGCGCTGGTGCGGCTGATGAGTGTCTATGCCGATGGCGGCAAGCTGGAAAACAAGCGCTTCATTTCGAAAAAGACCCTGGATGACCTGACCCGCGAACGGGTTTGCGGGCCGGACAAGGTTCTGCCCTTCGACCTGTCCTGGGGAGCCGGCGTGATGCGCAATACCCATGGCGGGTTTTACGGCCCGGAACCGGCCGCCATCGGCCATTCCGGCTGGGGTGGATCCTGCGCCATGGCCGATCCCGTGCGCGGCTTGAGCGCCGCCTATGTCATGAACCGGCAAAAGCACCATCTTGTCGGAGATCCGCGGCCACTGCGTCTGATCGAGGCGTTGTACGGCTGTCTATGAGGGCGTTCGCCTGACGGTATCGCCTGCGTCCGGGAGTTGGTTCAGCCAGGCGGTGGCGGCCTGCATGTCTGAGAAAATCGCGATCTCGATCGGCCAGTCCTCATCGGTCACCATCGACCAGAGCCGTGCCATGCTGCGCTTGAGCTCGTCGGCGCAGACCATGGCGGTGCGCGGGGCAGGCCCGGTGCGATTGGTCCGGTTCCACGCCAGCATGAAGGCGCGATGCGTGTCCATCTCCTCCAGCGTGATCGCGCCGGTGCGCACGCTGTCGGAGAGAATGACCAGAAGATTGAAATCGGTGCGCCAGTCCTGCAGCGCAGTTGCGGCCTGATGCGCCTGGCAGAGCGCCTGCGCCGACAGCGTGCCGCCCAGCTCGAGCTCGGCGATTCCCTGTTTCTGCTGCAGCGTCCATCGGTATGTCATGCTCATGCCAGCGCCTCGCTATCGGCCGCACGCCGCTTGTCCGCAGCGTCGAGGCCGGCGGGATGATAGCCGATTTCCGGGCCTTCGGTCAGGCGTCCAGATCGGCCGGCACCCGCGCCAGCCAGCGCGATGCCTGGTCCCGGCTGGCGAAAACCCCGATCTCGACCGGCCAGTGATTGGATTCATTCATGGCGGCCCATAAATCCGCGATCACGCGTTTGAGCGCGTCCGCACAGACAATCGCCGTGCGTGGCCGCGTCCCGCTGCGATTGGCGGCATTCCATTCGAGCATAAAGGCCTGCAATGTCTGCAGCGCCGGCAGTGTGAAGGTTTCAAGGCCGGCGCCGCGGCCGACCAGGATCAGGACATCGAAGTCCGGATTCCATTCAGCCAGCTGGCCAAGCTTCGTGAAGGCCTCGATAAGACAGGGGATTGTGGCGGCGCCGAATGCATCGAGGACTGCAAGGCGCTCGGCGGGCAGGACGCGGATGTCGCAGGTTTTCACTGGCATAACGCAAAGTTATCATCAGCTGACCCCTTTACGCCACTATAAAATTGCCGCGCGTGACCGGCTTTTTTGATGGCGCCGGTTCGCCGCGAGCCGGGCGCTCAGGCGTCGGACTGACCGGCCGGGCGTTGCAGCCAGTCGCGCGCCAGGGCGAGCGTCTTGAAGACGCCGATCTCGACCGGCCAGTCACCGGCATTCAGGGCTGACCACAATTCGGCGATCACCCGCTTGAAATCATCCGGGCAGACAATGGCGGTGCGCGGCTGGGCTCCGGTCCGGTTGGCGGCATTCCAGTCACGCATTTTTTCCCGGACGGTTTTCAGCATGGCAAGCGTGGCTGCCTCGAGTTCCGTGTCAGGGCCGATCATGACGACGATATCGAAATCGGGGCGCCAGTGGGCATTCCCCAGGAGTGCTTTGGCGATTTCTGGCAGCGTATCGACGCAAACCGGGCCCAGGAGCTCGATCGTGACGTATCTATCGGCAGGCTCCACCTCAAGATTGAAGGGTTTCATGCTCCTGCCACTCCTTTTACTCATTCGCCCGGCCCGCAAAACTCCCGGGGCGGCAGGTCCATGATGTCTTCAATATGCACCGTGTCGCAAAGCTGCACTGATCGGATCAGGTCGGGAAGCGTCGCACCAGCCATTCCAGCAGATAGGCGTTGAGCATGTCCGGCTCTTCCCACATCGTCCAGTGTCCGCAACCCTCGAGAATGTCGATATCGACATCCTTGCACAGGGCCGGCATCCAGGCCGCCAGCTTGGGCGGCAGCATGAAATCGCACTCGGCGGCGATCAGCTTGCACGGCATGGAAAGCCGGTGGTCGACCCCGCCCATGCGCTGCCAATTGGTGTCGAAATTGCGGTAGAGATTCATCCCCGGACCAAAGCCGGTCTTGCGATAGGCGTCGGCATAGACCTTGCGGTCTTCGGGGCCGACGACGATACGGTCTTCCGGCCGGCCGGTGAATTGCTCGAACAGGCGCGGAATATGAGTGATGGCGGGGTAGAGGGCCTCGAACTGTTCTGCCGTTGGCGGCTTGCCGAAGATGAAGGCGAAGAAATCATCCTCGCGGCCTTCAAACCGGCTTTCTGCATAGCCCGGCTCCTGGAAGCGCAGGATGTAATGATCCTCGCCGCCGATCTCGCGGAAATAATGTGTCGGCGCTTCGGCACCGCGCGGCAGATGCGGCGTGTTGACGCCAATCACACCGGCGACACGGTCTGCAGCCAGCATGGCGGCGTGCCAGACCAGAATCCCGCCCCAGTCATGGCCGATGAAGACCGCTGTCTCATGTCCGAGCGTATCGAGCAGGCCGGTGAAGTCGGCGACCAGCGTGTCGACATCGTAATTCTCGACGCCTTCGGGACAGTCGGAGCCGCCGAAACCGCGCAGATCCGGCGCAATCACCCGGTAACCGGCCTTGGCCAGCACCGGGATCTGGTTCTTCCAGGAATAGGCCAGTTCCGGCCAGCCGTGCGCCAGCAGAAGCGGCTGCCCGTCCTCCGGCCCGGCCAGATGCACGGAGAGCTCGATGCCATTGGTCTTGATGCGCGTCGGTGCGGGAAAGTCGCTCATGCAAACTCCTGTTTGCCGCCAGCCTAGCGAAGCCTCAGGCCTTTGTCGCCACAGCAAGCCGGTCGCGGCGCAACTGGCTCCAGGCGAAGCAGGCCACCCCGGCCCAGATCAGGCCGAAAGTGACCATATAGGCGGGGGAAAAGGGTTCGCCGCGCAACAGGCCGATGGAGAATTGCAGCGTCGGGGCGGTGAATTGCAGCAGCCCCATGGTCGAGAGCCGCAGGCCGCGCGCGCCGATAATGTAGAGCAGGAGCGGCACGATGGTGATCGCACCGGCCAGGATCAGCAGGCCGGCCTCGGCCGGGCTTTGCAGGAAATGTCCCTCGCCATTGATCTGCAGCCAGACCAGGGCGATCAGCGCGAAGGGCAGAACGAAGGCCGTCTCCCAGAACAGGCCGATACGGCCGTCGACGGCCGCGACCTTGCGCAGATAGCCATATCCGGTGAAGCTGAGTGCCAGGACCAGCGAGATCCACGGCACTTCGCCGACCGAGATGATCAGGTTGAGCACGCCCAGCGTCGCCAGCGCGATGGCTGCGATGCGCCAGGGTCCAAGCGGCTCGCGCAGCACCACGACCCCGACGGCCACGCTCATCAGCGGATTGATGTAATAGCCCAGCGAAGCATGCAGGATGCGGCCGGTATTGACGGCATAGACGAAGACCAGCCAATTGATCGAGATCAGGAAGGCTGTTGCCATCAGCGTCAGCAGCACGCGCCGGTCGGCCAGGGCGGCAAAGGCCTGCTTGCGCTTGCCGGCAAACCACAGGGCGCCAAACAGCAGCGGCAGCGACCACAATACCCGGTGGCCGACGATTTCAAGCGCGCCGGCAAAACTCACCAGCTGGAAATAGAGCGGCGAGATGCCCCAGATCAGATAGCCCGTCAGTCCCGCCAGCAGGGCGCGCCGCATTTCCGTTTCGCTGGGCTCGGTCATCGGGTGGCTCTCCTGCCGGGACGAGCTACGCACTTAGGCAGGTTGGGCGCTCAAGGCGAGCCGTTTCTTGCGAATGGCGGAGATGCAGATACGCGGTGATGCCCAGTCCCCTCCCTGGGCGCACCGGCCAGTGTCGAACAGGGAGGGAAGGGCTTTATGCCGTATCAGGCCCGCTTCAGCAGTCCGCGATTGTGCAGGCCTTCGGCGATCTGGACCGCGTTGAGGGCGGCACCCTTGCGCAGATTATCGGCGACGATCCACAAGGCGAGACCATTCTCGACCGTCGGGTCTTCGCGGACGCGGCTGACGAAAGTGGCAAACTCGCCGACGCATTCGACCGGCGTCATGTAGCCACCGTCCTCATGCTTGTCGATCAGCATCAGGCCCGGGCTTTCGCGCAGGAGAGCCTTGGCTTCCTTGGCGCTGAGCGGGTTTTCCAGCTCGATATGGGCGGCGATGGAATGGCCAACGAAAACCGGCACGCGGGCGCAGGTGGCGAACAGCTTGATCTTGGGATCAAGGATCTTCTTGGTCTCCATCACCATTTTCCACTCTTCCTTGGTGGAACCATCCTCCATGAAGACGTCGATATGCGGGATGACATTGAAGGCGATCTGTTTGGTGAAGGCGACCGGGTCGGCATGATCATTGACGAAAATACCCTTGGTCTGGGTCCACAGCTCGTCCATCCCGGCCTGGCCGGCGCCGGAGACGGATTGATAGGTGGCGCAATTGACGCGCAGGATTTTGGCCCGGTCATGGATCGGCTTCAGCGCCACCATCAGCTGGATGGTCGAACAGTTCGGATTGGCGACGATGCGCTTCTTCGTCACCATTTCGAGCGCTTCGGGATTCACTTCGGGAACCACCAGCGGCACATCGGGGTCCATCCGCCAGGCGGAGGAATTATCGACGACAATGGCGCCGGCCTTGGTGATTTTCGGTGTCCACTCCTTGGACGCCTCGCTGCCGGCCGACATCAGAACCAGATCAACGGTCGTAAAATCAAAGGTATCGACATTGACGCATTTCAGGACGCGGTCGCCATAGGAGACTTCCTTGCCCATGGATTTGCGGCTGGCGAGGACATGAATGGTGTCGGCCGGAAACAGCCGCTCTTCCAGAATGGTGAGCATTTCCTTGCCCACTGCGCCCGTCGCACCGAATACCGCTACCCGTACACCCATGGTTTCGTCCTTTGCAGTGCCCAAATTGATCCATGCCGATCAACCCGGACATAGACCCGGGACGACTGTGTGGCTAGGGGTGAATCAGGGTTTGCATCGCGTGCGAAGCCGCGAGGGCTAGTGCATCCGCGCCCAGATGCGCCAGGCGACAAAGCCGACAATCACCAGCACCAGCAATTCGAGCGCATTGACGCCAAATAACAGTGGCGTGATCAGGCGCTGCAGCACGCCCCAGCGGCCATCATAGATCGTCTCGCCCTGCCGCGCGAAGCCGACATAGACGCCGACGAAGATGACCAGCGCGGCACCGAAACCGGCCAGCCGGATCATGCCGGCGGGATTGAAGCCGCGATTGCCCTCATCGCGGCGGGTGCGATTGCGGTGGGTGCGGTCGAGGAAGCGGCGGCGGGTCATGGCTCACTCACCGGTCCGCTGGCATCGAGCATTCGCAGCGCGTCATTCACGTCCATACTCTGGATCTGACAACTCTCGACGCGGTCGCGGAAGGCCGAACCGGCATAATTATTCCAGCAAGCGCCATTGATGGCGCAATAGCAGATCTCGATCTCCACTTCAGAGACGATATCCCGCAACGCAAAACCGACCCCATCCCCGGCGATGCGAAGGGCAGTTATGCTCTCGCCGACGGCGAGCACGGTATTGGGGACGGATCCGGTCGTCAGCGACAGATCGGTCTGCCGGTATCCGGCCAGAGCCAGGAAATCTGCGGCTTGGCTGACCTCGGTGCCGTCATGGAACAACCGGTATTCATGGATCAGTGCCGGACCCAGCCCCTTGTTCGACACGGTAAGTTCGAAAGTGTCCGCATTCAGTGAGATGGCTGTGTCGACATAGGGCCAGACATTGGCGTCCAGCTGCCGATCCGAAGCGCGCAATTCAAAAAAGGTGAGCACCATGGCGATGGCCGACATGGCTATTGCTGCAGCTGACATGAGGTATTGGTTGCGGTCGTTTTCAGTCATCTGACACCTCCGTAAATCTATTATGACTCGGTCGCTGCCAAGCGCCATACCGGATTCATTTGATTTCCTGCCGGACGTGTGCGTATAACCCCTTTCTCACGGGCGGCCACATAGGCCGGACGGAATACTGATCGCCTATCCGGTGCCTCGTGCATCGGACAATTCGACTTCAGCCTTCCCCGACTTCACGTCCGTAACACCCACACCGGGACGCTGGTGTGTATACTATGGATTGTGCCCGGACGCGGAGCATGAATACAGGGAAGGTTCCCCATCATGGCCACAGGTACGGTCAAATTCTTCAATCAAAGCAAAGGCTTTGGTTTTATCACTCCTGATGAAGGCGGCAATGACGTCTTCGTGCACATTTCTGCCGTGCAAGCGTCGGGTCTGCCGGGTCTGAGCGACGGTCAAAAAGTCGCTTTCGACACCGAGCCGGATCGCCGCGGCAAGGGTCCTAAGGCAGTGAACCTCCAGTTCGCTGACTAAGGTCTGAAAAAAGAATCGCAAGATTCTGTGGCGCGGGAGCTAGCTCCCGCGCCATTTTCATGTCTGCCATCCAGAATTTGAGCGCTGGCCCGGTCTATTCGGCGGCCATCGCGTCTCGGACGCGCACGGCGGTGGCCGGGAAATCCGTGAACACGGCATCGGCCCCCAAAGCATAGATCCGGCGTAGTTCGGTTTCGATATCGGCGCCGTCGCCAACCGGATCATCATCGCGGAAAGTCCAGGGATGGACGCTGAGCCCCAGCGCGTGGGCGCGGGCGATGAAACCGGTATCCTGGCCCTCGCTATCGACCAGCAGGGCCTTGTAGGGCCCGACGCCATCGGCGAAGGCGACCATGTCGTCCAGCGCCACGGTCGGGATCAGAGGGTCGAGATCCGGCTCGAGTTCCTGCATCTGGAAGACCAGCATCAGCAGTGGCGCATCGATTTCACCATTCAGCCGCGCCAGAAAATCCGGCTCGAAACACTGGATGGCGATCGGGGCATCGGCGGTGTCGAGACCACGCTGGCGCAGAATCCGCACCAGTTCCGGCATCGGGTCGAGCCCGGCGGCGATGAATTGCGAGGGGGATTTGACCTCCGGCTCGGTTGCGACGCCGTGCGCTGCCGCCAGGTCGAGCACGTCTTCAAAGGTCGGGATCAGATAGAGGCCGTCAAACTCTGTCGGCCGGCCGGCGCGGACCTGGCGTGCGCGCAGGGTGCGGATTTCGGCGAAGGTGAAATCATCGACCCACCAGTCATCCCGGCCGCCTTCAATGCGGCGGCGGTCGGCGAATTCGGGGTGATCGGCGACATCGGTGCTGTCGGAGAGATAGCGGTCATGGCGCACGACGAATATGCCGTCCGAGGTCAGCACAAGATCGGGCTCGATAATGTCGGCGCCCTGCTCGATCGCCAGCGTGTAGGCCTCGATCGTGTGCTCGGGTAATTCGCCATTGGCGCCGCGATGGGCGATCACCCGGGTGGGCGCGCCGGTAAGGGTTTGCCAGACATAGGTGTTTTCAGCCGGTGATTGCGAGCAACCCGCCAGCCCGGCCAAAGCCGCCGCAGCTCCGATGGCTGCTATCCTGATGGAATACCGCATTCGCCCCTCCCGTTTGTGGTCGCAACACACTAGCGTGTTTGCCGCACCGTCGGGAGAGTGAAATGACCGAACCGAGCCGCTTTGACAGTCTGGCCGATGCGGCTGAACGCTATGGCCGCTGCAGCCTTGATAATTATGCCCATGTCAGAAACGTGGCCGAGAATCTCTCGACCGGTTTCTGCCGCTATCTCTCCGGCGGCGAGCCGGTCTGTGTCTATCTGGTGCCGCCCAAGGGCGAGTGGGCACCGCAGGCTTATCAGAGCGGCGCTTTCTCGGTTTCAGGCACGGGGTTCTTGCCGCTGGATCCGATCAGTTTCGGGCTTGCTGTCCGGGTCTCCCGCACCAGCGACTGGCTGCGTGTGGTGCTGACCTGCACCAAGCGGGGCACGGAAATGGAGGTCGAGATCGAGAATGGCAGCACATTCGCGCTCGAACTTCCGGTCCGGGAGGAGCAGCTGGCAAGGCTGAACCATATCCTGTTCGATCACCTCACCATCTGGTTCTCCCAGCAGGCCGATCTCTACGAGAATGGCGAATATGGTGACCGCGCGATCGGGTTCGACTTCCTGCACAGCCCGGAGGATGCGGCGGCGCCGGTGCGACCGTAATTTCAGGCCGTTCGTGAAACAGGCCGTTAGTGAAACAGGTTGGCGAACAGGCCGGCCGGGGCCAAATCGGGCAGGCCAATCAATCCGCTCGCTGCGGCGCCGATACAGCCAAGCAGGCCAAGGCCGATGCTGGTGGTGAGCTGGCGCCTCATCGCAAAGCCGGTGGCGAGGCGGGCCAGGGCCAGGACACGGCCGGCGCCGATCAGCGCAACCGGTCCGCCGATCAGCACGGCTGCGGTAAATGAGACCAGGGCAGTCTGGGCCTCGAAGGGCAAGGTTTCCATTTTCGCCTCCCTGCATTCCGGCGCGCCAGACAGGCGACGGCTTCTCCGAAACGCGTTATCAGATGCCTCATGATAGATGCTCCATCTGACCTTACCCTGACCATAGCAGTCATCACCGGTTCAGGTGTCGCTGCCCAATGGCTGGCCTGGCGGCTGCGCTGGCCCTCGATCGTGCTGATGATGGGGGCCGGCCTGCTGCTGGGCCCGATCGCCGCGCTGACGCTGGGGCAGCCCCTGCTCAATCCCGACGCCAGTTTCGGTGCCTTCCTGCGGCCGATGATTGCCCTGGCCGTGGCGGTGATCCTGTTCGAGGGTGGCATCACGCTGAATTTCCGCGAATTGCGCGATGCCTCTACCGCCGTTCGCCGCATGGTTATCCTTGCCTTTCCGCTCGGCTGGGGTTTGGCGACACTGGCGCTGCACCTTGTTGGCGGTCTGGCCTGGGACCTTGCCGCGATGATCGGCGCCCTTCTGACGATTACCGGGCCGACCGTGGTTTTGCCGCTGCTGCGCCAGGCCAAATTGCCGGCCCGCATCGCCTCGGTG
>JBNMNI010000019.1:0-10450 GCA_051275375.1 Maricaulis sp.
GAGGGGTGCATGCCGCCGAGCTTTTCGTCCAGTGCCTTGAGGCCCGAGGATATCCCCGACAGCCCGCCATCGCGCTCATAGGCCGCCGCAGCGGTCTCGACAGATTCGGTCAGCGCCTGCTTGAAACTGACAAATCCGCGTGAGGTCGAACCGGCCTCGGCCAGGTTGAATAATTGCTGCTCGACCGCTTCGATCAGCTTGCGCGGCTTGGTATCGGCATCGGTGGCTGCCGTCGCCGACAGCTCGTCGCCGATCCGGATCAGATCGCGGCGCAAAGCGAGTTCATAGATCATGCGGGCGTATTCGGTCGCCGCCGAATTATTCGCCGCGCTCTCGATCAGCACGGCGAGATAGGTCGTGCCGCCGATTTCACGCAGCCCGTCATCGCGATCGAAATGGGTTTTCAGCACCACGGCATCAGCGAGCGAGCCACGGCCGATCAGATCGGAGGCGGTCTCGAAAATGCGCCCATGCACGGGGTCGTAGAAATGTTCCGGCTTCAGCCAGTCGGCGATGCGATGGAAGATTTCATTGTCGTAGAGCAGCGCACCGAGGAAGGCCTGTTCGGCTTCCAGATTGTGCGGCGCGGTCTCCAGCGTCGTCGGGACGCCGGTATCGAAGGTCATCAGCTCAGTGGTCATGCGACTTGGATACAGGCTAGGCCGCCGGGATACGACCCCTCAATCCGCGTGCAGTGAATCTTTACCACAGCATTTTCCCAGCCCTGTGGAGCGGTGTGGAAAAGTCTGGTTGCAAACAAAAACAGGCGGGTCTTGCGACCCGCCTGTTTGTGTCAATCAGCGTGTGGCTGAGAGCTAGTCTTCGTCGTCTTCAGGCGCTTCTGAATCATCGGCACCATCGGCGCGGCGTTCAGCTTCTTCTTCGCCTTCTTCGCTGGCTTCGAACAGGTCGGCAGCCTGGGCTTCAGCGATGGCGCGATCTTCGTCGGCTTGCGCCGCGATCACGTCTTCACCGGAGGCCTGGCGTTCGGCTTCGTCGAGCGAACGGGCGACATTGATCGTCACCGTCACAGCCACATCGGCGTGCAGACGGATGCGGATCTCGTGCAGGCCCAGCTTCTTGATTGGTGCGTGCAGATCAATCTGCGAGCGGCCAACCGAAGTGCCGGATTCCGAAACGATCTCGGCAATGTCCCGCGAGGAGACAGAACCGTAGAGCTGACCGCTTTCGCCGGCCGAGCGAACCATGACGAAAGTTTCGCCATCGATCACTTCGCCTGCGGTAGCAGCCTCAGCAGCCCGTTCGGCATTGCGCGCGATCAGGGCGTCTTTTTCCGCTTCGAAGCGGGCCATATTGCCTTCATTGGCGCGCAGCGCCTTGCCTTGCGGCAGAAGGAAGTTGCGGGCGAATCCCGGACGGACCGAGACAACTTCACCCATGACGCCGAGCTTTTCGACGCGTTCCAGGAGAACCAGTTTCATTGCGTGTTCTCCTTAATCCATAACATAGGGAAGCAGGGCCATCTGGCGGGCGCGTTTGATGGCGCGGGCCAGTTCACGTTGCTTCTTGGCGGAAACCGCCGTGATGCGGGACGGAACGATCTTGCCACGTTCGGACATGTAACGCAGCAGGAGCTTGGGGTCCTTGTAGTCGATCGCGGGTGCTGCATCGCCGGAAAACGGGCACACCTTGCGGCGGCGCATGAATGGACGGCGGGCTGGCAGGTTTGCAATATTATCGGATGACATCTGTTTCTCTCCTTACGACCGGAAATCGCGGCGCGGACGACGGTCATCCTTCTTCGACAGAATCGCCGAAGGTTGATCGGTGTGCTCGTCGACACGAAGGGTCATGAAGCGCATGACGTCTTCGGACAGGCGCTGCAGGCGCTCAAGTTCGTCGATGACGGCGCCATTGGCGTCGATATCGATCAGGCCGTAATGGCCCTTGCGCGACTTGTTGATGCGGTAGGACAGGTTGCGAAGGCCCCAGTATTCGATCTTGCCGGTCTTGCCGCCATTGGTCTCGATCAGGGTCTTCGTTTCTTCCAGAAGAGTTTCCATCTGGGCCGGAGAAACGTCCGGGCGTACGATGAATACGTGCTCGTAAAGTGCCATCTTGGCTCCCTTCATTGGCGGTTGCGGCGCAAGCCTCGCCGAAGGGGCGGGCAGGCTCGCGGTGGCTCCTGAACCTGTCCGCCACACCATGTGACGGAGATAATGGGGCAGGACCGCAACCAAGCGAAGCGCGGCCATAGCCTAAAGCGATCAGACGCGCAAGACGCATCACCTCTTGCGCGGGCGCGCAAACAAGGGGTATCGAGCGGACAATTCATTTCGCAGGAGACGTTCTGATGACGCTCGCATTCGTATTTCCGGGCCAGGGCAGCCAGGCCATCGGCATGGGCCAGGAGCTCGCCGCCGAATTCTCTGCCGCCCGAGCCGTGCTGGCCGAGGTCGATGACGCGCTCGGGCAAAACCTGTCGGGCCTGATGGCCAGCGGGCCAATCGAGGATCTGACCCTCACTGAAAACGCCCAGCCCGCCCTGATGGCGACCAGCCTGGCGGTGATGCGCGTGCTCGAGCTTGAGTTCGGCATAATGGTCACGGCGGCGCAATTCGTCGCCGGTCACAGTCTGGGCGAATATTCCGCCCTGGCCGCTGCTGGAGCGCTGACAATCTCTGATGCGGCCAAACTGCTCAAACTGCGCGGCCTTGCCATGCAGCAGGCCGTTCCGGTCGGGCTGGGCACGATGGCCGCCCTGCTTGGCGCTGATGAGGAGATGGCCCAGCTGGCCGTCGAGGCCGGCTCCCTGGTCGGCGTCTGCGCGATCGCCAATGATAATGCGCCCGGCCAGATCGTGATTTCCGGCTCGACCGCAGCGATCGAGGCGGCGATTGACCGCGCCACATCGCTGGGCGTCAAGAAAGCCATGATGCTGCCGGTTTCCGCTCCTTTCCATTGCGCCATGATGCAGCCGGCCGCCGATGCGATGGCCGAGGCGCTGGCATCGACCATTATCCGCCCGCCCGCCGTGCCCGTGATTGCCAATGTCACCGCCCGCCCGACCTCGGATATCGAGATCATCCGGCGGCAATTGGTCGAGCAGGTGACCGGCCGGGTGTGCTGGCGTGAGAGTGTATTGTGGATGGTCGAGCAGGGCGGCATTACCACGCTCGCCGAAGCCGGTGCCGGCAAGGTTCTGACCACCATGCTGAAACGCACCACCAAGGACGCGACAGGCGTGCCGCTCAATGTGGCCGCCGATCTGGAAGCCTTCGCGGCTTCGCTCAAAGAGGATGCCTGAGAATGTTTGATCTGACCGGCAAGAATGCTCTCGTTACCGGCGCCACCGGCGGTCTCGGCCAGGCGATCGCCAGGGCGCTGCATGCCCAGGGCGCCACAGTCGCCCTGTCGGGCACGCGTGAAAACGTGCTGCAGGAGCTGGCCGCCGAGCTTGGGACGCGCACTCATGTCCTGCCCTGCAACCTGTCCGATGGCGCCGCCGTCGACGCCCTGCCGAAACAGGCCGCCGAAGCGATGGGCTCGATGGATATTCTCATCGCCAATGCCGGCATCACCCGCGACCAGCTTTTGATGCGCATGAAGGATGATGACTGGGACATGGTGTTGCGGGTCAATCTGGAAAGCTATTTCCGGCTTTGCCGGGCTGCCCTGCGCGGCATGATGAAGGCGCGTTGGGGCCGTATTGTCGGCATCACCTCGGTGGTCGGTGTCACAGGCAATCCGGGCCAGACCAATTACTGCGCCTCCAAGGCCGGGATGATCGGTTTTTCCAAATCCCTGGCCCAGGAAGTTGCCTCGCGCGGCGTCACCGTCAATTGCGTCGCACCCGGATTTATTGCCTCGCCCATGACCGATGTTCTCAATGAAGATCAGCGAAAAGCCATCCTGACGAAAATTCCTGCTGGCGATTTGGGTACGGGCGATGATATTGCTGCTGCGATTGTTTATCTTGCAAGCCAGGAAGCCAATTACGTTACCGGCCAGACACTTCACGTGAATGGCGGTATGGCAATGATTTAGCGTAACAACTTGCCAGGATGAGCACGGTTGCCCATTCTGGTCAGCGCTCGGGAAGTATGTTACTTGCCCGCGCATCTTTGGTGAAGGCGGCCCGGTTTTGGGGCGCTATGCCTCCTTTCCTACGCCGTCGATCTCCTGCGGCGAATTACCATGAGGGTCTGAAATGTCTGACGTTCTCGAGCGCGTTAAAAAAATCGTTGTCGAACATCTTGATGTCGATATCGAAAAAGTCACCGACAATGCGAGTTTCATCGACGATCTGGGCGCCGACAGCCTGGACAATGTCGAGCTCGTGATGGCGTTTGAAGAGGAATTCGACATCGAAATCCCCGACGACGCTGCCGAACATATCCAGAAGGTCGGTGACGCTGTGAAGTTCATCTCCGAGAAAGTCGGTTAAAGACCGGTCCATGCGACGCGTCGTCGTCACTGGAATTGGTCTGGTCACCCCGCTTGGCTGCGGCAAGGATATCGTCTGGGGACGTCTCCTTGCCGGCCAATCGGGTCTGGGCCTGATCGAGCATTTTGAAACCGGCGATCTGGCCTGCCAGATCGCCGGTCTCGTGCCGCGTGTCGATGGCCGCGGCGGAGGCTCGCCCGACGATCCGGGAGCCTTTGCGCCCGACAGCGTCATGAGCCCGCGCGATCAGAAGCGCGTCGATGATTTCATTCTCTACGGTGTCGCTGCGGCCGATTACGCCATTGCCGACAGCGGCTGGGTCGCCACCAGCGAAGAAGAGCGCTGCCGTGCCGGTGTGATGATCGGTTCGGGCATTGGCGGTCTGGAATCCACCTATAACGCCTCCATCGACCTTTATGAAAAAGGTCCAAGACGGCTATCTCCCTTTGTCATTCCCGGCCTGTTGATCAATCTGGCTTCCGGCCAGGTTTCGATCCGGCACGGGCTCAAGGGACCCAATCATGCCGTCGTGACGGCCTGTTCGACCGGCGCGCACGCGATCGGCGATGCTGCCCGGCTGATCGCTCATGGCGATGCCGATCTGATGGTAGCCGGCGGCGCCGAAGCGGCTGTCTGCCGTCTGGGCATTGCCTCCTTCATCGCCTGCAAGGCGCTCTCGACCGGTTTCAACGACAATCCGACCGCCGGCTCGCGCCCCTGGGATCGCGACCGCGACGGTTTCGTGATGGGCGAGGGCGCCGGCGTGGTCGTGCTCGAGGAATATGAGAGCGCCAAGGCGCGTGGCGCGAGAATCTATGCCGAGGTGAAGGGCTATGGCCTGTCCGGCGATGCCTATCACATCACAGCGCCCGCCGATGATGGCGATGGCGGTTTTCGCGCCATGTCCGCCGCGCTCAAGGATGCCGGTATCGATGCGTCCGAGATCGACTATGTCAACGCCCACGGCACCTCGACCCCCAAGGGCGACGAGATCGAATTGCGCGCGGTTGAACGCCTGTTCGGCAGCAATGATGTCGTGATGTCCTCGACCAAATCGGCGATCGGGCATTTGCTCGGTGCGGCCGGTGCCGTCGAGGGGATTTTCTCCATTCTGGCGATTCGCGACGGCATGTGTCCGCCGACCCTCAATCTCGATAACCCTTCGGTATCGACGACGCTCAATCTGGCCGCCCACAAAGCGGTTAAACGCCCGGTCCGCGCGGCGCTCTCGAATTCTTTTGGATTCGGTGGCACCAATGCCTCCGTGGTATTCGTCGCGGTCGACTGAGTACGCCGCTTTTCGGGATGGCTCCATGAGTGACGTGAATACGCCCCGGGCAAGGCCCCAGGCCACAACCAACGCCAATATCCCGGCAAAGCCCAAGGGTGGCTTTGTCCGGCTGATCCTCTGGCTTCTCACCAGCCTGCTGGTGCTGGCCCTGCTCGCGGCCGGCGCGGTCTATGGCGGTTATCGCTGGCTGCAGGCCGAATTCGTCCGGCCCGGCCCCGCCGCGGAGGAAACCGTCATCCTGCTGCCGCGCGGCACCGGTCTGGTGCGCATCTCCGCCCAGCTCGAGGCCGCAGGCCTGGTGAGCGATGCGCGCCTGTTTCGCGCCGCAGTCACGCTCGATGGCGGCGACCGCGCCCTGCGTGCCGGGGAATATTCCGTGCCGGCGCAATCGAGCATGGCGCAGATCTATCAATTGCTGCGCTCCGGCGTGACGCTGCAACACCCCGTCACCTTTGCCGAAGGCCTGACCAGCGCCATGATCGTGGCCGCTCTGGAGCAGGCCGATGTGCTCACCGGCGAGATCGCGGCCATTCCCGCCGAGGGCACCATCCTGCCGGAGACCTATCTGGTCGATCGCGGTACCGGGCGCCAGGTCGTGCTCGACCGCATGGTCGCCGCGCAGCAAAGCCTGCTCGACGAATTATGGCCACACCGGGCGGAAGACCTGCCGTTTGAAACCCGCGATGAGGCGATCATTCTCGCCTCGGTGGTCGAAAAAGAGACCGGCCTCACCTCGGAGCGGGCCGAAGTGGCCGCCGTCTTTGTCAATCGCCTGCGCCGCGGCATGCGGCTGGAGAGCGATCCAACCATTATTTACGGCATCACCGGCGGCGAGCCGCTCGGCCGCGGGATCCGCCGCTCCGAGCTCGACAGCACAGACAATGCCTGGAACACCTACCAGATCGACGGTCTGCCACCGACGCCGATCGCCAATCCGGGGGCCGAATCGATTGCTGCCGTGCTCAATCCCGCCGAAAGCCGGGCCCTGTTCTTCGTCGCCGATGGCACGGGTGGCCACGCCTTTGCCGCGACCTATGCCGAGCATCAGCGAAATGTCGCGCGCTGGCGCCAGATCGAGAGGGCCCGCCGCCTGGCGGGCGATTAGCATGGCCCAATTGTCCGGCATGACGGGTTTTGCCCGTACCGAGGCCAGCTTCGAGCAGTTCAGCTGGATCTGGGAAGTGCGCAGCGTCAATGGCAAGGGGCTGGAAGCGCGCTTTCGCTTTCCCGGTGGCTATGAACGCCTCGAGGCCGGCGCCCGCGATCTGGCCAAGGCCCGTTTTGCCCGGGGTAATATCCAGGCCAGCCTGACCCTCAATCGTGACACGCCCGATATCGTCCTGCGCATTGATACCGGGCGTATCGACGCCATTCTCGCCGCCGCCGAACCCTATATTGCCAGCGGCCGCGTGCTGCCAGTGAGTTTCGACGGGCTGCTGGCGGTGCGCGGTGTACTCGATGTCGAGGATCGCAGCGAGCCGGACGATGCCGGCGAACTCGATGCCGCCCTGCTGGAAAGCCTGGCCCTGGCGCTCGATGGCCTGCGTGATGTGCGCCTGGTTGAGGGCAGCGAATTGCACGCCTTGCTCAGTGGCCATGTCGACACGATCGAGGCACTGACCCACCAGGCCGAAACCAGTGCTGCGGTGCGGCTGGATGCGATCCGTGACCGCATCGCCGTCAAATATGCCGAGCTTCTGCCCCAGGGTCTCGATCCGGAACGCCTCGCGACCGAGGCTGCGGCGATGGCGGTCAAGATGGATGTCCGCGAGGAACTTGATCGGCTGCAGGCGCACATCCGTGCCGCTCGCGAACTCCTGGCGGGCGGTTCGCCGACTGGCCGCAAGCTCGACTTCCTGTCACAGGAGTTTAATCGCGAGGCAAACACTCTATGCTCCAAGTCCTCCGATTCTTCGCTGACCCAGATTGGCCTCGCCATGAAAAACGCCGTCGACCAATTCCGGGAGCAGGTACAGAATGTCGAGTGACGGGCATCCTCCCATTTTTCGCGGCGGCCGCCGCGGCGTGCTGCTCGCCCTGTCCAGCCCGTCGGGCGCTGGCAAGACGACGCTGTCCAAGCGTCTGCTGAGCCAGAATCCGGATGTGGTTCTGTCGATCTCGACCACGACGCGTGAACCGCGTCCCGGCGAGGTCAACGGGCAGGACTATAATTTCGTTACCGTCGAGGAATTCAAGGCGCTGATCGAGGCGGGCGAATTCTTCGAATGGGCCGAGGTTTTCGGCCGCTATTACGGCACCTCAAAAGGCCTGGTGCTCGATGCGATCGATGATGGCCGCGACGTGATTTTCGATATCGACTGGCAGGGCGCCCAGGCGCTCGCGGCGCAGGCGCCGGAAGATACGGTGCGTGTCTTCATCCTGCCGCCCTCGCTGGACCTGCTCGAGGACCGGCTGAGCAAGCGCGGCCAGGATACGCCGCAGATCATCAGCGACCGCATGGCGCGTGCCAAGGACGAGATCAGCCACTGGCATGAATACGACTATGTCATCGTCAATGATGATTTTGCCCGCGCCCTCGACAAGCTCAACCAGATCCTGCACGCCGAACGCCTCAAGCGTTCGCGTCACCCCTGGCTGGACGGCTTTGTCGACGCGATCATGGCTGAGTAGCGCGCGCCGCGCGCCAGGCCCTGGCGAGGGCCTGGAAGCCGGCAATGTCTATGGTCTCGGCCCGGGCCCCGGGTTCGATCCCGGCCGAGGCCAGCAGATCTTCCGTTGAGGCCGTCGTCTGGCTGGCCGCCTGTCCCAGGCTGCGGCGCAGGGTCTTGCGCCTTTGCCCGAAGGCCGACGCCGTCACAATGCCCAGCGCCTGGAGATCCTCGAACCGCTTGCCGTCGGGCAGCGGGTCGAGCATCACCACCGCCGATTCGACTTTGGGCGGCGGTGTGAAGGCCTGGGCCGGAATTTTCATTACCAGCTGCGCGGCGCAGACCGACTGGGTCAGTATGGCCAGGCGGCCATAGGCCTTGTCGCCGACGCCGGCAACGATGCGGTCGGCGACTTCGCGCTGGAACATCAGCACGGCACGCCGCCACCAGATCGGCTGAGCCTGCAGCCATTTGATCAGCAATATGGTGCCGACATTATAGGGCAGGTTCGACAGGATCACCCGGTCCGGGCCATTCAGGACGGATGTTTCGTCAATCGTCAGCCCGTCGGCCTCCAGCACGGTCAGCCGGCCGGGCCAGGCGGCAGCGATTTCCTCGAGTGCGGGCAGGAAACGCGGATCTTTCTCCACCACGGTCAGATGTTTGGCCCCTGCGCCGAGAATGGCGCGCGTCAGCCCGCCGGGGCCGGGCCCGATCTCGATCGCTTCGCTGTTCGACATGTCGCCGGCGAAACTGGCGATCTTGGCGGTCAGGTTGAGATCGAGCAGGAAATGCTGACCGAAGGATTTCTTCGCCGCCAGATCATGGCGCGCAATGACATCGCGAAGCGGTGGCAGCGGGTCTGTCATGCGCGGTGCCCGGCAATCGCGGCCGCTGCGTCGAGCGCTGCCAGCAGGCTGTCAGCGCGCGCAACACCTTGTCCGGCTATGTCGAAGGCGGTGCCGTGATCGGGCGATGTGCGCACGATCGGCAGGCCGAGCGTAATATTGACCCCGCCATGGAAATCGAGCGTCTTGACCGGGATCAGGCCCTGATCGTGATAGAGGCAGATCGCGGCGTCATAGCCGGCGCGCGCCTCGGCATGAAACATCGTGTCCGGCGGCAAGGCGTCGGTGATGGCAATCCCTGCGGCGCGCAGCCGGGCGGCTGCCGGGTTGATGATTTCGATTTCTTCGCGCCCGAGACTGCCGCGCTCGCCGGCATGCGGATTGAGGCCGGCCAGCGCCAGACGCGGCCGGGCAATGCCGAAATCGCGCTGCAGGGCCAGGTGTGCCAGCTGGGCGATCTGTTCGATCCGTGCGCCCGACAGGGTGGCGATAGCGTGGGCCAGGGATTCGTGGATTGAGGTGAGCACCACGCGCAGCCCGCCGCCCGCCAGCATCATCGCCGGACCGCGTGCCCCGGTCATCGGGGTGTTCCGCGTCAGCTCGGCGAGAAATTCGGTATGGCCCGGAAAATTGAAACCGGCTTCATACATCACCGACTTGGCAATCGGCGCCGTCACCAGTGCGCGTGCGGCGCCGGACAGGCACAGCCCTACGCCTGTTTCGATACAGGCCTTGACCGTGGTGGCGTGGCGCGGATCGGGCGAGCCGGCAATCAGCGGCGCCGAAATCGGCACCGGTGCCGTCAGCACCGGCAGGGCGGCAGGAAAGATCGAGGCGGCCGCGCCCGGATCGTTGATGGCGACCGGGGCCGGCAGGCCGAGGCTGCGGGCACAGGCGCCCATCGCATCGATATCACCAATGCAGGCGAAGTGCGGTCCGGACAGCTGACGCTGCGCCCATGCCTTGAGGATGATCTCTGGGCCGATACCCGCCGGATCACCCATCGAAATGACGACAGGTGAGGGGCCGGACATTACTCGCGAATCTCGACCGTGCCGTCGCGGCGCAAATCCCTGAGCCAGCGGCGTGAGTGCAGGGATAATTGCTGGCCGCGCAATTGCGATTCCAGATCATCGCGGCTGGGAACGCCCGGGCCGGCAATGCTGCGGTCGCACACGATCAGGGTCTGCAAGCCGGCCGCGGTCTGTAGCACGCCGGTATTTTCGCCCTCACGCAATGGCGTCAGCGCATCACGAATCTGGGGCAATAGCGCATCGGCGCCGATGGCACCGAG
>JBNMNI010000020.1:0-10345 GCA_051275375.1 Maricaulis sp.
GCCACCGACCGCAAGGGTGCGGTCCTCGACCAGACGGCCCTTGAGATAAAGGTCCAGATCGTCGGCCAGGGGCATTGTGAATACATAGGGCGTGCCGATCAGTGTCGGATCTTCCAACACATCATCCATCAGCCGGGTCGCATTCAACGGCGTGTAGAGGGTGAATAGATTGCGCAGGTCGCCGCGCGCCGTAACGCCGGGGAATTTCTCGCGCAGAGCGTCCTGGAGGACGCGGTTATAAGAGCCACGACGCAGGGAGGCCTCCGATTCATCGCCCTCCGGATCGACCAGCTCACGCTCGAGCGAGACCGGCAGAACGAGTTCATGGGCGGTGAAGGCCGGCAGTCCCTCGTTCGCGATCGATCCGATCAGCACGCACAGGATGGCCACGGCGACCCCGATTGCCGTCAGTCCGGCAGATCGGAAGCGCAGCTCGGCGCGATAACGCTTTGCCAGGCGGCGCTCGACACGCTCGCGGATCGGAAAGGCGGTGTTCGTATCAGTCATATTTTTCCCGATACTTCTGGACCACGCGCAGCGCGACAATATTCATGATCAGGGTCATCACGAACAGCACCAGCCCGAGGGCGAAGGCGGACAGGGTCTTGGGGCTGTCAAACTCCTGGTCGCCCGTCAGCAGCATGACGATCTGAACGGTGATGGTCGTCACCGATTCAAGCGGATTGGCGGTCAGATTGGCCCCTTGGCCGGCAGCCATCACCACGATCATCGTCTCGCCGACCGCGCGGCTGACGGCCAGCAGGATGGCCCCCACAATACCGGGCAAGGCGGCCGGCATCACGATCTTTGTAATAGTCTCGGACCGGGTGGCGCCCATGGCGAAGGATCCATCGCGCAGGGATTGCGGCACAGCATTGATGACATCATCGCTCAGGGAGGAAATGAAGGGGATGATCATCACCCCCATCACCAGGCCCGCCGACAGCGCGCTTTGGGTCACGACGCTTTCAAAGCCCAGCGCGCTGAACAGGGCGCGGATCGCCGGCCCAACAGCCAGCAGGGCGAAGAAACCGTAGACGACCGTTGGAATGCCCGCGAGAATTTCGAGCACGGGTTTGGCAATCTGCCGGAAGTTGGGGCCGGCATATTCCGACAGGTAAATGGCAGAGAACAACCCGATAGGAACCGCAACAACCATCGCGATGACGGTGATCATCGCCGTGCCTGCAAACAAGGGCACAGCCCCGAACGCGCCGGACTGGCCGACCTGGTCGGCGCGGATCGCGATCTGGGGGCTCCACTGCAGGCCGAACAGGAAATCGAGCACCGGTACAGAGGCGAAAAAACGAAGGCTTTCGAACAGCAGGGACAGAACGATCCCGACCGTGGTGAGAATCGCGATCACCGAGGAAATCAGCAATGCCGCTGTCACCAGGCGTTCGACATTATTGCGGGCACGGAACTGACCGGAAATCCGGGCGCGGGTCAGAAGAAAGCCGATCGCGCCAACCATCAGCGCCATCAAGGCTGCGCCGTATTTCAGAACGGTCGTGTAACGGGCGATCGCATCAGCCGCCGCCCGCAATTGCGGCGATTCGCGGCTGGCCAGCCCGCCGCTTGCGATCCGCCGGCTGTCGGAGAGGAATAACTGACGACGCTCGCGCGGCGCCTGCGTGAGCTCATAGCCGGCGAGGGCGCGCACATCCGCGCCGCTTTGCGCCGCACCGGTTTCGACCTCGTCGACGACCTCTTGCCGCCGAAGCCGCGCCGCATCTTCCGCCGTTGTCGACAGGTTCAAGGCCTCGATCTGTTCGGATCGAAGTCGAATCAGCCGATCGGGATCGCGATTTTCGCCGCGCGCATTGCGCAGGTTGAGGATTTCCGCATTGAGGTTGTCGACACGTTGGCGCAGGCCTGATGCGGCCAGGGTCAATTCGCTGTAATCTGCGTCCCCGGCGAGCCGATCATCCAGGATCGCATTGATTGACGACGCCTCAGCCTGCAACTCTCCGATTGCCAGTCGCTCGACGATCTGCCCCCCGAAAACGGCATAGAGCGCCAACAGGAACAGGGCCGGAACCCCGGTCCAGATGGCAATGAAATAGCCGTGATAATTGGGCAGAGAGTGCAAAACGGCCGTCGCACCATTCACTGACGCGATGGCGCGGGACCGCCCGACATAGAAGCCTCCGGCTACCATGACGAGTAATGCGAGCGCGACGATGGAAATGATCGACATGCAGGCTGGCCCTTCGGTCTAACGGCACAGTGCCGCCGAGAGTGTATGGTCATCCGCCAGGTATCTGACGCGCACCGCCCCTTTATGACAGAAGCGCAACAGTTTTGTGACAGTCACTGGGTCCCGGCCTGCGCAACCCACCAGCAGACCGGGCGGGCATCATGGCACGCCTGGCGTCGCGGCGGTCTTGGTCGAGACCGGGAAAAATACAGAGAATACCGAGCCGCCACCCGGCACGCTTTCCACCGTGAAACCGCCCCGATGGCGATTGACGATGTGCTTCACAATCGCCAGGCCCAGCCCGGTGCCCTCGCGGGGCCCACTCTTCTGACCGCCAACCCGATAAAAGCGTTCGGACAGGCGCGGCAGATCACGGCGCTCTATGCCCCGGCCTGCGTCACGGATCCGGACCGCGACATAGCGTTCGCCCGGCCCCGTTTTGGGAGCCGCCAACGTCAGTCGGTTAGCCCCTTCTCCCAGTGTCAGAGCCGGCCGCTCTGCCTGATCCCGCCCCTGCCCGGCCTCGACCCGGATAAGAATGCTGGAATTGGGCGGCGAGTATTTGATGGCGTTTTCGATCAGGTTCTGGAGGACTTCCGTCAACTGGTCCCGGTCGCCGATCGCCCGCGCCGGCTCCGGCGCCTCGAGTGTCAGCGCGATGTCCTTTTCCTCGATCTGCGGTCGCAAAAAAGCGATCACATCGCCGGCGATCGCTGCCAGATCGGCGTCGCCATTCGGGGGAACGTGCTCGTCCATCTCGACGCGCGACAGTGAGAGCAGGTCATTGATCAGGCGGCTCATGCGCTCGGTCTGGTCGAACATGATCGACAAGAACCGCTCACGCGCCTCCGGATCGTCCTTCGCGTGGCCGCGCAAGGTCTCGATAAAGCCCGCCAGAGAGGCCAGGGGCGTGCGCAATTCATGACTCGCATTGGCAAGAAAATCAGCCCGCATCCGGTCTGCCCGTTTGATCGAGGTTTCGTCGGACAAGACAAGCATGGCGCGCCAGGGCAGGATGGACTCATCACGAGATCGCATCGGCGCGACAAAGGCCCGGACATGGCTTTCAACCGGCGCCATGGTGGAATATTCCACCGGCGGGACGGTATTGCCCCGCAGCGCGGCGCTCACCGCTTCGAGCACGCGCGGTTGCCGCAGCACCGATGACAAATGCCCGGTCAGGGCACCGAGGCCGAGGAATTCGCGAGCGGCAGGATTGGCCATCTCGATGCGGCCATCCGGTCCGATCAGCATCACCGGGATCGGAAGGTGCTGGAGCATGATGTCAGCCGTCGCGGCGACCGACGCTGAGCTCTGCAGACTACGGTCGACCGAGGGCAAGGGAGAGGATTTCAGGGTCGTGCTGACCGTGAGATAGTAGAAGGTCGACAGGCCGGCGATCGTCGCGATTGCGACGAAGGTCTCCAGAAAGCCGAGCTCACCGAATAGCCAGAACAGGACGAGCACCAAGGAGCCCATGGTCGCGACGACTGCTGTGTCGCGACGGCGAATGCGGATGGATGGCTGGCTGTCCACGTCGACCTTTCTCAAGTTTCACTCGCCTTGTGCAGGGCGCATAGGCATATAGCACCGCCCGATCCGGACCGGATATGGCTGCTGCGCACACAGGTATTGCACATTCCGGATCGACGGAGAAACCGATCCTGAAATACTCCATATCTACCGGTTTTTACATCTCGAAAATCGAGAGGGATTTCATGTCATTCGCTAATGTTTTAGTGTTTTTCGATAAAAATCTGTTGACATTCGCTATGCCCCGCCTAGTTTGGCGGAAATCACGAAGCCATCACACGCTGGAACATCGCATGCAGAAAAGCCTACTCATCATCGCAACGGCCCTGACAACGGCGTCCTGTGCAAATATTCCGGCTTTTCAGCCTGATGCAGTCCTGCCTGCCACGCCTGACGCCTGGTCGTCTGCGGCCGACGGCGCCGGCGAGATCGAGGCCCAGGACTGGGTTCAATCGCTGGGCGCTCCGCAACTCGCGGCCCTGGTCAATGAAGCGCTTGGCGCCAATCCGGGTCTGTCCCAGTCGCTGGCGCGCTATGATGCCGCCCGCGCCGGAGCGCGGATTGCCGGTGCCAGCCGCCTGCCGACCTTGAACCTTGGCTCGGATCTTACACGGATCGAGCCCTATCGCGGCTCGGGCTCGGACAGTTTTTCCCTCGGGCTTTCCTCGTCCTGGGAAGCAGATTTGTGGGGACGGGTCCGCGACGGGGCCAATGCCGGATCGCTCGATGCCGATGCCGCAGCCGATGATCTGCATGGCGCGAGACTTTCGGTCGCCGGTTTTGTCGCCAAGGGCTGGCTGGCCCTGATCGAGGCGCGCCAGCAAAGCGAACTCGCTGAACGCGACGTCCAGCGCAGCCAGAACTCACTCGAGCTGACAGATCGCCGCTTCACCCGCGGACTGGCCCGCAGTTCCGATGTCCGGACGGCGCGCAGCGCCCTGGCTTCCTCGCAGGCCGCCCTGGCATCGCGGCAGCGGGCCGAGGCCGTGGCGGCGCGCAATCTCGAGACCTTGCTGGGCCGCTATCCTTCCGGACAGATTTCACGCGAGGGTGACTTCCCGCAAATTGACGGGCTTGCCGGTATCGGCTCACCGGCCGACCTGCTGGTCCGCCGGCCTGATGTGCGGGCCGCCGAACGCCGGCTGCTCGCCGCAGGCCTGCGCGCCGATGCTGCGGGAAAAGCCCTGTTTCCAAGGCTTTCCCTGAGCGGCGGAGCGGGCACAGGCGGTGCTGATCTCGCCGACATGTTTGATCTCGACAGCCTGGTATCCAATCTGACAGCCTCGCTCGTGGCCCCGATCTTTGCCGGCGGCAGCCTGCGGGCACAGCGCGACCAGGCCGAGGCGAATGCCCGTTTGCAGGTCGCCTCCTATGTCTCCACCGTTCTGAATGCCTGGCAGGAAGCGGAGAACGCGATCTATGCCGACGACATTCTGGCCCGGCGCGTCGACAGCCTGCAGCAGGCCTTCAATGAAGCCGCCGAGGCAGAGTCCCTGGTGATCCGCCAGTATGCGAGCGGCGTTGCCACGATTTTCGATCTTTTGAATGCCCAAAGCCGGCGCATCAGCGCCGAGAGCCAATATATTTCGGCTCGTCGTGATCGCGCGACGAACCGGGTTGATCTTTACCTCGCCATCGCCGGCGACTTCTCCGCGGCCCCTTCCGCAGACCCGGCCGCGCAGACAGGAGAATAGTCATGGGAAAACTTATCGGACGTTTCGCAATCTTTTTTGTTGCGGCTGCCATTGTCATACTGATCATCGGCGTGCTGATCACGACGAAGCCCGAACCGCAGCGCGCGAATGCCGCGCCGCAGCCGGTGGCCGTGTTCGTTGATGAGGCCCGGCGGGAAACCGTTCAACTTGTCGTTCACTCCCAGGGCCAGGCGCGTCCACGCACCCAGATCAGCCTGATCCCGCAGGTCTCGGGCCGGATCACTTACGTCAATCCCGACTTCATCGAAGGGGGCTTCTTCGAGGCCGGCGAAACCCTGATCCGTATCGATGATGCCGATTACCATCTCGCCGCCACGCGCGCTGCGGCGCTGGTCGCCCAGGCCCAACAAGGCCTGATCCGCGAACAGGCCGAGGCCGAGCTGGCAGAAACCGAATGGGCCGATCTCGGCGAAGGCCAGGCCTCGGCGCTGACCCTGCGCGAGCCGCAGCTGGCAGATGCCCGTGCCCAGCTGGCCGCCGCGCAGGCGAGCCTGCAGGCTGCACGCCTCGACCTTGAACGGACACGGGTCTCCGCGCCCTTCGATGGGCGGGTTCGGGTGAAAAGCGCTGACCTCGGCCAGTTCGTGGCCGCAGGAACGCCACTGGGCGAAGTGTTTTCGACCGATACGATTCTGGTCCGCCTCCCCCTCACAGACAATGATCTTGGCCTTCTGGGGATCCCGATCGCCTTTGATTCAGGGCCCGACAGCAGTGGCATCCCGGTTCTTCTGACGGCCGTGCTCGCCGGAGCCCCCCGGGAATGGCACGGCTTCATCACCCGGACCGAAAGCGCGATCGATCCACAGACCCGCGTCCTCTATGCCACCGCCCAGGTGGAAGATCCCTACGGCGCTGCCGCGGCGACCGGTGCGCCCCTGGCGGTCGGATTGTTCGTCGACGCAGAAATTCGCGGTCGCGATGTGGAGGGCGCCGTCGTGTTGCCACGCGCCGCCCTGCGCGGTGAGGACACCGTATTTGTCGTCAATGAGGGCGGCACGCTGGACATCCGCACCGTCACGGTTGTCACCTCGACTGCCGACCGGCTGGTAATTTCGTCCGGCGTCCTCGGCGGGGAAATGATTGTCGTCTCACCGATCCGCGGCGCCAGCGCCGGCATGCGGCTGCGTTCGCTCGACGCTGACGGCAACGTCCTGCCCGCTTACTCGGCGACCATTGAGAGTGAAGCCGACGACGAAGAAGCACCAGATACCGAAACCGAGAGCAGCGACAGCGAAGCCGTCGCCAGCGCCGGTTAGTTCGACACTGCGATCAGGAGGCGGCCATGACCGACCCGAACACAACACACGATGAAGCCCCCCGCGGTATTATTGGCTGGTGGGCCCGCAATTCGGTAGCCGCAAACCTGTTGATGATTGTGGCCCTGGTGGGCGGCATCTTCGGATATTTTCAGCTCAACCGGGAAGTCTTTCCAACGATCGCCGTGAACGGCGCGACGGTGTCCGTGGCCTGGCCCGGTGCCTCGCCGCAAGAGGTTGAGGAACAGATCATTGTCCGTATCGAGGAGGCGCTTGCCGATCTCGATGGCGTCGACACCATCACCTCGACAGCACGCGAGGGGAATGGCTTCATCAATGTCGAGGGCCTGCCCTCCGTGGATGTCGGGGAATTCATCGACAATATCAAACTGGAAGTCGACTCGGTGAATAACCTGCCGCAGTCCGCCTACCGGCCTGTCGTCAATCCCTGGCGCAGCGAGGACCAGGTGATCGGTTTTGCCGTCCACGGCTTCATCGACCGGCGCGACCTGCAGCACATCGCCCGTGAAATCCGCGATGAAGTAGCCCAACTCCCGGGCTCCAGCCTGGTCAATACCTGGGCCGTGCTCGGCGAAGAAGTCGGGATCGAGGTCTCGGAAGACAATCTTCAACGGTATAATCTGAGCTTTGACGAAATCGTCCGCGCGATCCGGGCCAGCTCGCTGAATGCCTCGGCCGGCAGTGTCCGGACCGAGCTGGGCGAGCTTAGCCTAACCTCACGGCAATTGGCTGACACGCGCCCGGAATTCGAACGCCTGATCATCCGCCAAACCTCCGATGGCGGCACGCTGCGTGTCCGTGACGTCGCAAGCGTCACCGACGGTTTTGTCGATGCCAACCTGGCCGCGACCTATAATGGCGAGCCCATGGCGCTGATCGTCGTTCTGACGACGCCCGATATCGATGTTGTCGATGTTTCTGCCAGCGTGCGCGGCTATATCGAACGCAAACAGCTGGAATTGCCCGATGGTGTCACCCTCTCGCTGTGGTGGGACAATTCGGAAATGTATGAGGCCCGGATGGCGACCATCCTGAACTCGGCGCTGTTCGGCGGCTTCCTGGTTCTCATCGTCCTCTTCCTCTTCCTGCGGCCCCTGGTGGCATTCTGGGTAACCGGCGGCATTTTCGTCGCCTTCGGCGGCGCCTTCCTGTTGCTGCCCATGCTCGGCGTCACCCTGAACATGCTGTCGCTGTTCGCCTTCCTGCTGGTGATCGGGATTGTCGTCGATGACGCCATTGTCGTCGGCGAGAATATTCATGACCGCGTCGAGCGTGGCGAGAGCGGGCTGACGGCATCCATTGTCGGCACCCAGATGGTGATCAAGCCGGTCATCTTCGCGGTCATCACCACAATCATGATGTTCCTGCCCTTCATGTTGATCACGGGCCCGACGGTTCAGTTCACCAAGCAGATCTCGCTTGTGGTGATCGCGGCCCTGGCCTTCTCGCTGATCGAGTCGCTATTGATCCTGCCGGCCCACCTGGCCCACATGAAGCCCCAGAAAACGACCGGCTTCTTCGGACCCCTGATCCGGGTTCAGCGCGCGATCGCCGAGACCATGGTCTGGTTTGCCCGCAGCATTTACCGGCCGGCCGTCAAGTTCGCGATCCGGAATCGCTATGCGACGCTCATTACCTTCCTCGGAATTTTCGCGATCTCCATCGTGCTGATGGCGACCAACCGGGTCGGGTCGGTGTTCATGCCGCAAATCGAAAACGAAACCATCCAGGTCAATATCCAGCTGGCGGAAGGCGCTCCCTGGACCCGGACCGAGCGTGTTCGTGAACAGCTCGACGACGCCCAGGACCAGGCGCTGCACTATTATCGCGAGCAATTCCCGGGCGAAGTCGACATGATCGAAAGCCGCTCGACCCTGGCCACTGACGGCCGCATCCGGGCCTGGATCACGCTGGCTGACCCGGAATTCCGGCCTGGCCTGCTGCCGACATCAGAAGTCGCGCTGAAGATTCGTGAATTCCTCGGTCCGATTCCCGATGCCGAAGAAGTCACGCTGGACTCAACCATCAATGATGGTGGCAGCTCGGTCAGTTTCGCAATCTCGCACCAGGATCTCGACGTGCTGCGTGCGGCGGCAGACGATCTCAAAACCCAGTTGCGCAGCTATGACACCCTGTATGACGTGGTCGATTCACTGCAGACCTCGACAGAAGAACTCCAGTTCACCATGCGTCCCGATGCCCAGGCGCTGGGTCTGACCCTGCAGGACGTCACGCGTCAGGTGCGCCAGGCCTTCTATGGCGAAGAAGTGCAGCGCCTGCCCCGCGAAGGCCAGGATGTCCGCGTCATGCTGCGACTGGAACAGGGTGCGCGCCGTTCGCTCGATACACTGCGAGATCTGCGCATCCGCACCAGCGATGGCCGCGAAGTTCCGCTGGCCGCCATTGCCGACGTGACATTTGCCCCCGGTCTCAACCGGATCAATCGCCGCAATGGCATGCGGACCGTCACCGTCAGTGCCGAATTGTCGGACCCGTCGGCCCGCGGCGACATCACCCAGAGCCTCGACGCCGAATTCTGGTCGGGCTGGGAAGAACGCTTCCACGGCATCAGCCGCGACGAGATCGGTCAATCCGAGGGCGAGCGTGAATTCATGCAGGAATTGATGGGCCTGTTCGGCATGGCACTGGTGGCGATGTACATATTGCTCGCCGTTGCCTTCCGCAGTTATGCGCAGCCTATCCTGATCATGATCGCAATCCCCTTCGCCCTGACAGGCGCCATCTTCGGCCACTTGATGTTCGGCATGCCGATCGCCTTGTTCTCCTATTTTGGTGTCGGTGCTGCAGCCGGGGTCGTGATCAACGATAATCTGGTCCTGATGGACTTCGTGAACCGGCTGAGGGCCAATGGCGTCGGGGCTTTCCAGGCACTGGTCGATGCAGGCGTGCAGCGTTTCCGGCCGATCCTGCTGACCTCGGTGACGACCTTCCTCGGCATTTTGCCGATGATCGCCGCACGCTCGACCCAGGCGCAATTTCTCAAGCCAATGGTTGTTGCGCTCGGTTTCGCGGTGCTGTTCGCCCTCTTCCTGACCCTGCTGCTGGTGCCTTCGCTATATGCAATCGGGGTCGATATCGCGCGGTTCTTCCGGCGCCTTTGGACGGGCGAACCACAGCCCGCACTCGGCCTGGACTATACCGATACCGATTTCGCGCACGGCGAAATGGCCGGCCATCTCGACCACTCGCCGGCTGAATAGCCAATCCGGGCCCCGCGCGATATTTTCGCACGGGGCCCATCCATTCCAGTGATTTGAACAAGGGGACATTCCGATGAAGAAGCTTTTACTGAGCACAGCAATCCTTGCGCTCCTCGCCGCCTGCGACCAGGTCGGCATTTCTGCCTCAAGCACCGAGCTGACCGCCAATGCTGCCGTCCAGGCACCGGCGCAGATCGGCACATGGGGCTTTGACCAGACCGGCATGGACCTGGCCTATGCGCCCGGCGACGATTTTTTCCGCTATGCCAACGGACATTGGCTGGAGACGACCGAGATCCCGGCCGACCTGTCGAATTTCGGCATGTTCACCGTGCTGGCGCTTGAGGCCGAAGAACAGGTTCAGGCGATCATTCTCGACCTCTCGGCCCAGCAGGCCGA
>JBNMNI010000021.1:0-10274 GCA_051275375.1 Maricaulis sp.
CAGGCGGTGCGCACGGTTGAAGTGCTCAAACTGCAAAGCGCGGCGCGCAATTCAACCGAATGGTTCGAGCATCTCGACCGCTATCTCGGCTTTGAGCCCAAGCAATTCGCCTATTCGCTGCTGACGCGCTCGCAGCGCATCAGCCATGAAAACCTGCGCCTGCGCGACCCGGCCTGGCTGTCCGGCGTGGAAAGCTGGTTCACCGGCCAGGCGACGGCTGGCGCGAAATCCGATCCGCGCCCGCCCATGTTTGCGCCGTTCGAACTGCGCGGCATGCGGCTGGAAAACCGCGTCGTCGTCTCGCCCATGTGCATGTATTCGGCCGAGGACGGCCTGCCCGGGCCCTTCCACAGCGTGCATTACGGTGCGCGGGCGCTGGGCGGTGCCGGCCTGGTCTATAGCGAAATGACCGATGTCAGCCGCGATGGCCGTATCTCGCCGGGCTGTGCCGGGCTGTATAGCGATGCCCATGTCAGCGCCTGGCGCAGCATCACCGATTTTGCCCATTCACAAAGCCGCGCCAAAATGGCGATCCAGCTCTCCCATGCCGGTCGCAAGGGTTCGACCCAGCTGGCCTGGGAGGGCTATGACAAACCGCTCACATCCGGCAATTGGCCACTGATCGCGCCCTCGCCCCTGCCCTGGAGCGATGAGAACCAGACCCCGAAGGCCATGAGCCGCACCGATATGGACGCCGTCCTGGCCGATTTCGTCGCCGCGACCCACCGCGCCCTCGAGGCCGGTTTCGACATGGTCGAGCTGCACTGCGCCCATGGCTATCTGCTCTCCAGCTTCCTGACCCCCATCTCCAATCATCGGGTGGATGAATATGGCGGAACGGTCGAAAACCGGCTGCGCTTCCCGCTCGAGGTCTTTGCGGCGATGCGCGCTGTCTGGCCGGTCGATCGCCCGATGGCCGTGCGCCTGTCAGCGACCGACTGGCTGGGCGATGACGGGCTGAGCGATAGCGATAGCGTGGCGATTGCCCAGGCCTTCCGTGATGCCGGCGCC
The DNA here is from genome assembly GCA_051275375.1 of Maricaulis sp. Taxonomy (GTDB): domain Bacteria; phylum Pseudomonadota; class Alphaproteobacteria; order Caulobacterales; family Maricaulaceae; genus Maricaulis. The sequence continues at coordinate 1,012 of JBNMNI010000021.1, forward strand.
GATCTGATCGATGTCTCCGCCGGTCAGACCTCGCCCCTGGCGCGCCCAGTCTATGGCCGCATGTTCCAGACGCCGTTTTCTGACCGCATCCGCAATGAACTTGGATGCGCCACCATGGCGGTCGGCAATATTTATGAGACCGATCACGTCAATTCCATCCTCGCTGCGGGCCGCGCCGATCTGGTCGCCCTGGCGCGTCCGCACCTGATCGATCCGATGTGGACCCTGCGTGCAGCGGCCGAACTGGGTTATCATGGCGTCCATGTGCCGCCGCAATATCAGGCCGGTTTCCAGCAATTAATGCGCAATCTGGCGCGAACCACCGAAGGAGCATTCCAGGCATGAGCAAGCTGACAGGACATCGCGCCATCATCACCGGCGGCGGCACCGGCATCGGACTGGCCTGCGCCCAGAGCCTCGCCGCCCAGGGCGCGCATGTGATCATCATGGGCCGCGATCTGGTAAGGCTGGAAGCGGCCGCCAAGACGATTCCCGGCGCCGAAGCCATCCAGCTCGACGTCACCGATGCCGACAGTGTCGATGCGGCCTTCACCCGTGCGGCGGCTGGCGGCGTCATCGACATTCTGGTCAATAATGCCGGCATCGCGGCGGCTTCGGCCTTTCACCGCACCTCGATGGAGGAGTGGCAGCGTATCCAGGCGGTCAATATCGAGGGGCTGGTGCGTTGTACCCAGGCCGTGATCGGCGCGATGATGAAGGCGCCCTATGCGCGCATCGTCAATATCGCCTCGATCGCCGGATTGCGCGGCGGGGCCTATATCGCCCCCTATGTCGCCTCGAAACACGCCGTGGTCGGCCTGACCAAATCCCTGTCGCTGGAATATGCCAGAACCGCAATCACCGTGAACGCGATCTGCCCGGGCTATGTCGAAACCGCCATTGTAGATAATTCGGTGGCCAATATCATGGCCAAGACCGGGCGTTCGCGCGAGGACGCCCTGTCGGAATTGACCAAGAATAACCCGCAGGGCCGTCTCATCCAGGCCGAGGAAGTTGCCGAAGCCGTCACCTGGCTGTGTTCGCCCCTGAGCGGGTCCGTGTCAGGGCAGGCGATCACGATCTCCGGTGGCGCTATTTAACCATAGGGGCGTTTTCAGCCAGACCCGTCAGTCCAGCTCGATCATGTGACCGGTCGCCGGATCACCGCCGCTTTCGGCCAGGGTGCTGATCACATCCTGCGCCGCCTCGAAACCCTGGCCGGTCTTGACCGTCATCCAGGCCGGGTCGGCCGTATCGAGCTGGGTGAAGAAGTGCTCCTGCGCGTTATTGAAGCGCGCATTGAATTCCTCCGGACCCCATTCCTTGTTGCGCTTGGCGATCTGATCGGGCGCGAAGAAGAATTTCGGCGCCGGTCCCGGCATCGGGTCAGGCTTGGCAAAGGGCGCATTATGCGCTGCGCCGACGACGCAATCATGCATCAGACCCGGGCCGAAATGATGATGGATGCGGGAGCGCAGCGCGACATCGCCGGCAAAATCGACATAGACGGTCGGGACCGAGTTTTCGAGGCTTTCGATATCGTCATAGAGCGCCGTCGTCTCGTAACAGCCAAGCGAGCGCACAAATTCCGCATTGCGCGCCGAGGTCAACGCGGTCAGCGTGACGCGGTCTTCGCTGAGCAGGCAAAACGCGGTGCCATAGGCGGTCTTGCTCGAGGCGCTGGAGATCAGCAATTGCTGCGCCCCGAACCAGTCATTGTCCTCAAGATAATCGGCCAGCATGAAAGCGGTGACGAAGAGGGGGCGGAACAGCGCCTGCAGCGCCTCGCGATCGGGCCGGTAGGCCTCGTCCCGGCTGCAGCGGCTGTACTGGTTATAGGCCGAGACCAGGGCGAGCCGGTGGTCTGCGACATCGTAGAAGCCGCGCGGGGTGATGCGGCCGGGACGCATGCGGACATGGCTGGCGATCGGGTAATAGCCATAAAACCGCTCACCCACGGCAATCCCGGGCACAGTCGATTGAGCGACATCGGCAAAGCCCCAGACCGGCATATGGCCGAAACCGGCCTCGCCCGTGGGAAAGAAATTCCAGTACTGCATCGCATCACCGAAGGCGGCATAGGTGATATTGTTCGCCGTCAGCGAAAAGCTTTTGATCGTGAGCAAAACCTCGCCCGCCTCCAGCCCGTTCTCGTCTGCGCGGCGCAATTCGGTGCGGCCGGGATCGGACTTGTCGGTGAACAGGCGGGTGATGCTGAGATGAGCGCTCATGGGGACCTTGCGGGTTAAATGACGACGGATCCCAGTCTTTACCAGATCGCGGCTTGAGGCCAATGGGAATCTGGCCGCGCCGGCCGCCTGCACGGCCCGCAGTGGACGCTGCGGGCGCGGCGTCGTAGGTGTTGAGGCAATCGCACCGGAATCAAGGGTGTAACGGGGATGGCCGCGCCCGCCGCAGGCCTGCAGAACAGGGATCAGTCTCGATGGACCCGACGACCTATCAGCCGACGCATTATCTGTGGTCCTTCGCCGATGGCGTCGGCACGGTCACCTTCAACCGGCCGGAACGCAAGAACCCGCTGACCTTCGAAAGCTATGCCGAGCTGCGCGACATGTTCCGCGCCCTCAGCCATGTCAAATCGGTCAAGGCCATCATCATCACCGGCGCCGGTGGCAATTTCTGCTCCGGCGGCGATGTGCATGAAATCATCGGCCCGCTGGTCGGGATGGACATGCCGGAATTGCTCGAATTCACCCGCATGACCGGCGATCTGGTCAAGGCTATGCGTGATTGTCCGCAGCCGATCATCGCGGCGATCGATGGCATCTGTGTCGGCGCCGGCGCGATCATGGCAATGGCCTCGGATCTGCGCATCGCGACGCCGCAAGCCAAATGCGCCTTCCTGTTCAATCGCGTCGGTCTGGCCGGCTGCGATATGGGTGCCTGCGCCATGCTGCCGCGCATTATCGGCCAGGGCCGCGCCTCGGAACTACTCTATCTCGGCCGCTCCATGTCGGCCGAGGAAGGCGAAAAATGGGGTTTTTACAACCGGATCATGGCTGAAGACGATCTTATGACCGCGGCGAATGACTGGGCCTCCCGCATCGCAGCGGGTCCGAATTTCGCCAATGCGATGACCAAGAACCAGCTCAATACCGAGTGGGATATGAGCCTGCACACCGCGATCGAGGCGGAAGCCCAGGCCCAGGCGATCTGCATGCAGACACGTGATTTCGAGCGTGCCTACACCGCCTTCATCGCCAAGGAAAAACCCGTCTTCGAGGGCAATTAATTGGCTGATCAAACCTATCTCGACTGGCCCTTTCTCGATGACAGCCATCGCGAACTGGCCGCACGGGCCGGCAGCTGGGCCCAGGCGCAGTTCGGTGAGCACGGCTTTGCCGCGCATGACGATATCGATGCCGATTGCCGCACGATCCTGAAACAGCTCGGGCAGGCGGGCCTGACACGCCATTGTGTGCCGGCCGCCTTTGGCGGCATCTGCGAGACGCTCGATGTGCGCTCGCTCTGCCTGATGCGCGAGCACCTCGCCTATCGCAGCGGTCTGGCCGATTTCGTGTTTGCCATGCAGGGGCTGGGCTCGGGCGCCATCTCGCTATTCGGCACCGGGGCGCAGAAACAGGCCTGGCTGCCCGGCGTCGCCAGCGGCGATCTGTGCGCCGCCTTCGCCCTGACCGAGCCCGATGCCGGCTCGGACGTCGCCGCCATCGCCACGACGGCCGTTCCCGATGGCGATGGCTGGCGGCTATGTGGCGAAAAAACCTTCATCTCCAATGGCGGCATTGCCGATTTCTATGTCGTCTTTGCCCGCACCGGCGAGGCGGAGGGCGCACGCGGCCTCAGTGCCTTCATTCTCGATGCCAAAACGCCGGGTCTGAAAATCGCCGAGCGCATCGAGACCATCGCGCCGCATCCCCTCGCCCGCCTGGCATTCCAGGATTGCCATCTGCCGGCGACGAGCCTGATCGGCGCCGCGGGCTCAGGCTTCAAGATCGCCATGGCGACACTGGACGTGTTCCGCTCCACCGTCGGTGCCGCCTCGCTCGGCTTTGCCCGCCGTGCGCTCGACGAAGCGACCGGCCGCGCCACGACGCGCAAACTGTTCGGCGCCACCCTGGCCGACCAGCAGGGCGTCCAGACGCAATTGGCGGAAATGGCTCTGGATATCGATGCCAGCGCGCTTTTGATCTACCGCGCCGCCTGGACCAAGGATACCGGTGCCGCCCGCATCACCCGCGAAGCGGCGATGGCCAAGCTCTACGCCACCGAGGCGGCCCAGCGTGTCATCGATACCGCCGTGCAATTATTTGGCGGGCTGGGCGTCACCAAGGGCTCGGTGCCCGAAGCGCTCTATCGCGATATCCGGGCCTTGCGGATCTATGAGGGCGCGTCGGAAGTGCAAAAGCTCGTCATCGCCCGCCAGCATTTGTCGGAGTGGAAATAATGGTCTTCCGGGTTGATCGCCGCGTACGCTTTGCCGATGTCGATGCGGCGGGGATTGTGTTCTATCCGCGCTATTTCGAGATGATCAATGCCTGTATCGAGGATTGGTTCGAGACCGGTCTGGGCCATGGTTTCGACGCCATGATCGTCAAGGGTAATCATGCCGTGCCGCTGGCGCATATCGAGGTCGATTTCAAGGCACCCAGCCGGCTTGATGACGAACTGGCCTTCAAACTGGTCGTCACCGAGGTCGGGCGCAGCTCCTTCAAGCTGACAATCACGGCGATGAATGAGGACGAGGTGCGGATGATTGCGCGCCCTGTCCTGGTCTATATCGACATGGACAAGCATGCGCCGGTGCGCATCCCGGAGATATTGCGGGCGAAAATGCTCACCTTTCTGGAGGTCAAGTGATGCAGATCCTGCTTCCGCCCGGCTGGCCGCGCCCGAAAGGCTATTCAAACGGCATCGCCGCGAGCGGCCGCCAGGTCTATATCGCCGGCCAGATCGGCTGGGACGAGCATGGCGTCATCGTCTCGGATGATTTCGCGGCCCAGTTTCGCAAAGTGCTGGAAAACACGCTCGCCATACTGGCTGAGGCCGGCGGGCGACCGGAGCATATCGTGCGCATGACCGGCTATGTCACAAGCCGCGATGAATATCTCGCCGCCGGCGCCGCGATTGGCGCGGCGTGGAAGACCTTGATGGGGCGGCATTATCCGGTGATGGCCTTTGTCGAGGTCTCCGGCCTGATGGAAACCGGCGCCAAGATAGAGATCGAGACCACAGCGGTGATACCGGAATAGGACGCCGCATCCAGCAGTCGGACACGTCGGGGAGGACGTCATGACGATGCAGACCAGCGGGCATATTGATGCCTTTACCCGCACGCATTTGCCCGCGCCCGGCGACTGGCCGGAATTGCGCTTTGACGGCCCGGATCTGGCCTATCCGGACCGGTTTAACTGTGCCGCCGAACTGCTTGATAAAAATATTGAAAATGGACTTGGCGACAGGATCGCGATCCATGCCTCGGCGCGCACTGTCAGCTGGGCGGAATTGCGCGCCGAAGCGAGCCGGATCGCCCATGTCCTGGTTGACGATATGGGCCTGGTGCCGGGCAATCGTGTCCTGCTGCACGGCGCCAATTCCATCGAGCTGATCGCAGGCTGGTATGGTGTCATTCTCGCCGGCGGTGTTGCCGTCATGACCATGCCGATGCTGCGCGCCGGCGAAATCGCCAAGGTGATCGCCAAGGGCCAGGTCAGCCACGCCTTGTGCGATGCGGCCCTGGCCGCGGCGGTGCGCGAGGCGGCGGCGCTGGAGCCGGTGCTCGGGGCTATCCTGTGCTGGGGCGAAGGCGGCGATCTGGCGCACGCCATGGCCGTGAGGCCAGACTGGTTCCAGGCCGCCGATACGGCGCGCGACGATGTTGCCCTGCTCGCCTTTACCTCAGGCACGACGGGCGAGCCGAAGGCCTGTGCCCATTTCCATTCCAGCGTGCTGGCGATGGCCGACACGTTCGGCCAGGCCGTTCTGAAGCCCGATCCGGACGAGATCTATATCGGCACCCCGCCGCTCGCCTTCACCTTCGGACTGGGCGCCTGTGTCGTGTTTCCGGCCCGCTCCGGCCTGGCCACTGCCCTGCCCGACCGGCCCGGCTTCGAGGCGCTGTGCGAGACGATCGAGCGTTTTGGCGTCACCACGGCCTTCACCGCGCCCACCGGCTATCGGGCGCTGACGGGATTGTGGGAGCGCTTTGACCTGTCCAGCCTGCGCAAGGGCGTCTCGGCCGGCGAGCATTTGCCGGCCGCAACCTCGGACGCTTTCCACGCGCTCAGCGGTATCCGCCTGATCGACGGGATCGGGGCGACCGAGATGATCCATATCTTCATCTCCGCGGCCGGGACGGATATCCGGCCGGGCGCAACCGGCAAGGCCGTGCCCGGCTATCAGGCCCGGGTGGTCGATGATCAGGGCGAGACGCTGGCCGATGGCGCGATCGGCCGGCTTGCCGTCAAGGGCCCGACAGGCTGCCTCTATCTCGATGACAAGCGCCAGAAAACCTATGTCCAGAACGGCTGGAATATTACCGGCGACCTCTATCGCCGCGATGCGGACGGGTATTTCTGGTATGTTTCGCGCGCCGATGATCTGATTGTTTCGTCAGGCTATAATATCGCCGGGCCCGAGGTGGAGCAGGCCCTGCTGCTGCACGAGGCCGTGCTGGAATGCGCCGTTGTCGGCGCCGCCGACGCCGAGCGCGGCACCATCGTCAAGGCCTTCATCGTGCTGGCGCCGGGGCATGGCGAACAGGGCGAACTGGCCAAGGCGCTGCAGGATCACGTCAAGGCCAGCATTGCGCCTTACAAATACCCGCGCGCAATCGAATTCGTTCCGGCCCTGCCCAAGACCCAGACCGGGAAGATTCAACGGTTCAAACTTCGCTAGCTTGGTATTAGGGTCGCTGCGAATCCGGGGATAGAGAAGGAAGTCTGCGATGCGCCAGTTCTACGTCTTCATCAAATGCGAGCTGGGACACACTTATGACGTTGCCGCCTCGCTGGTCGACAAGCTCGACGAGGCGCCCATGGTGCATTCCATCTCCGGCGCCTTCGATCTGCTGGCGCATTTCGGGATCGCGGATGATGGCGATATCGGCCGTTTCGTGAACGAGAAGATCCAGACCATTCCCGGCATCAAGGATACGCAGACCATCATCTGCTTCAACGCATTCACGCGCGATCGCGGCCTCGGCTGACGCCAGGCTCCATCGCGCCCATTGGACTGATTTCTCATGCATTTTGGCGTATTCGACCTGTTCAAGATCGGGGTCGGCCCCTCCAGTTCCCACACTGTCGGGCCGATGCTCGCTGCGCGGCAATTCATCGAGCGGGTAATCTCCGGCCATGGCGAGGATGCAATCACGCGTCTGGAAGCCGAGCTCTATGGCTCGCTGGCCCTGACCGGGCTGGGCCATGGCACCGACAAGGCGATCCTGCTCGGGCTTGAAGGCTGCGATCCTTCCCGCGTCGATCCGGCGGAAATCCCGCAGCGCCTGGAGCGGATCCGCGCCGAGCACCGCCTCACCCTGCCCGGCGGGCGCAGCATCGACTTCTCCGAGCGCCGCGATCTGCAGTTTCGCGGCGATATCCGCCTGCCCTTCCATTCCAACGGAATGAAATTCCGCGCCTTGGCCAGCGATGAGACCGTGCTGCTGGAGGAGATCTGGTATTCGATCGGCGGCGGTTTCGTCATCGATGAGCACGAGGCCGGGCGCAATTCCGCTGCCGACGTCAAGGAAGGCGAGCCCTACCCCTTCAATTCCGCCACTGAATTGCTGGCGATTGGCGAGCGCGAGAATCTGTCGATTTTCCGCATCATGCTCGCCAATGAGTGCGCCTTTCGCAGCGAGGCCGAAGTGCGCGACGGCATCGAGACGATCTGGCACGCCATGGAGGCCTGTATCAATCGCGGCCTGGTCGAGGATGGCATTCTGCCTGGCGGGCTGAAGGTCAAGCGCCGGGCGCCCAAACTCTATCGCGACCTCTTGAAGGAACAGACCGACCCGGCCGATGATCCGCTCGTCGCGATGGACTGGATCAATCTGTGGGCCATGGCGGTCAATGAGGAAAATGCCGCGGGCGGCCGCGTTGTGACGGCACCGACCAATGGCGCTGCCGGCATCATTCCCGCCGTGGCGCGCTATTTCGACCGCTACCACCGCAATCCCTCAGACCATGAGGCGCTGCAACGCTTCTTCCTGACGGCGGCGGCAATCGGTGCGCTCTACAAGAAGAATGCCTCGATCTCCGGCGCCGAAGCGGGCTGCCAGGGCGAGGTCGGGGTGGCCTGTTCAATGGCCGCCGGGGCGCTGGCAGCGGCGATGGGCGCCAATAACGCCCAGATCGAGGACGCCGCCGAGATCGGTATGGAGCACAATCTCGGCCTGACCTGCGATCCGGTTGGCGGGCTGGTGCAAATCCCCTGTATCGAGCGCAATGCCATTGGTGCCATCAAGGCGATTGACGCGGCCCGCCTGGCATTGCGGGCGACATCGGCCGACATGAAAGTCTCGCTCGACCAGGTGATCGAGACCATGCGCCAGACCGGTGTCGACATGCAGGAAAAATACAAGGAGACCAGCCAGGGCGGTCTCGCGGTCAATGTCGTGGAATGCTGAGGGCGGTGGTCCCGGTTCTGATTCGTTTGTGATCTCGCCTGAAATCTGGTATCGTAAGGAAACTTGGAGCCATCTCCAGGCCGGTGTTTGCGTACGCGTGCGTTGTGGATTTTTCTCAACCAAAGGCGAACGACATGACCTCCTCACACACCAATAATGTGATCCTGGACTCCCCCCTCATCGAGTCGATCACCTATAATCCCGGCAGTTTCGTCATCACCAGCGGTCAGCCCTATGATTCCGGGCCAACGCCGAAGAATCTCGGCGGCGGGCGCTGGGAAATCACGGTCAATTGCGGCCGCAAGAAATCCAGCGACGTGGCCGGAAAACTCAATGCGCTCAGCGGCGGCGAATATCACGAATACGCGCCGAAGGGCGGCGGCGGTTCGCCGGACGAGCTGAATTTCATGTTCGGCACCACGGTGACCTTCAAGAATGCCGCCCCGATCACCCTCTATCTTGCCCAGGGCAGCTATTCATCGACCAATAACTGGTGGATTGGCGGTTCCAATGTCGTCAATGACGGCAAGCCGGACCTGGTCCTGATCAGCAATAACCAGCCGATCCAGCTCCTGCGCATGTCGGGCTCGACCTTCGAATTCGACTTCGAGACCCTGGCCAGCAGCGCGAAAGCCAAGAAGGAAAAAATGGCCCC